>WTKN01000006.1 GCA_011524395.1 Moorena sp. SS36440bin_2 | reverse complement strand
ATAAGAGACAGTCCCTACACTCCCGATTCCCGATTCCCTACTCCCTATTATTTTAATTGATCTATCAGGCTAATAAAACCATTAACACAACCAAAAGCCCCTACACTCCAACCCTTCCAAGGATTGATAATATTAATAATTCCGGCGGCAGGAAAATGTCCTTTTGGTGCAGTAATATCGAAGGTTAAACTTGAGTAGAAACACCAGTTATCGTTAACACGCCAACCCAGGCGATCGCAATAGTCACACCAGACGTGATAGTCGGCATTTTGACTACCTTCAATGGTTTCCAAAATCTGCTTTTGCACGGAAAATCCAAACCGACCTTGGCTGTGTTGGTGCCAAATTTTGTCTATTAAGTGCAGAGTGTGAGGGTTTAATTTATTGATAGCTGCGATAGTCAACCAGCCTTCTTTTTGCCGTCCACTAATTTCAAGGAGTAATTTTGAGGTGGCTTTGTCTGCTTCTCGCCAATTTTGTGCGGTGAGGAAAGTACCTAACTGCTCGTAAGTTACAAATTGTTCTATCTCGATATGGCTTGCAGTTTTTTGCTTGGAGATAATATCACTGGTTGTCTGCTGGGGAGAAGCCTTGATAATTTTGCTGTTGCTGTGTTGAGTGGTGGGATTGGCAATTGCTACGGTGGAATAGTATGTGGTTGATATCTCACCCTGGTTATCACCAAGGCGATTGACTAATGATGGCTGATGAGACGATTGCTGAAAGTTGCTTGTTGAGTAAAACTGATTGATATAAATACGTGGCAGGGCATCAATCCCGTCGGTGTCTGTAGCCACAACAGCTAAAACTTGAATCCACAGATTTTTAGCCGCTTCTAGTTCACCTTTGCTTTCTGCTTGTAATGCCGAGTTTTTGAGAGTGTTAATATCTTGCTTGGTGGCATGTTTGGCAATCAGAATCTGATTCAATTGAGGTGATATCAAAGCTGGGGTTTGGTCTGCTTGATGATATTGTTGGACAAGGTGAGATACTCGATGGTGCAAATAGTTGTCTAATTTGGCAACAGTTGAGCATTGTCCTCTCTCTCCTAATCCTTCCGTAAGAGCATAGGCAAATACACCGTATTTTAAAAATGGAATATCATAGGACAATTGACTAGACGACTGGGCGAAAAATGTGGTAATATTATGATTAGTTAATTTGGCGTAATCAAGATCTTCTGGAGAAGAGTCAGTTTTTCTTTCTTGATAGAAAATATCTAACAATAAAATGGTATTACCAGCACCACACTTGTTCAGGTAGTTGGTAATTTCAGCAATGGAAATGGCAGTATTGTCGATATCAGTAAGTTTGCCATCTACAGGCATTAAATAATTAGAGCCCTTATGGTTAATTCCATGGCCGCGAAAAAAGAACCAAAAATTGTCAGTTGGTTCCAGAAATGGCTCCATGGACAAATGGGCTATAAAATTTAAAAGGTTAGCCCGTGTGGGAATTATCCCTTGTTTAGTTGTATCGGTAAATACAAATACTCGCTCAAACCCTAAGTCTTCCCTAAATAGCTTTTGTACTAACCACGCATCATTGCTGGCATAGTCTAATGGTTGTAGGAATTGGTATTGATTAATACCAATAGCGATCGCATAATTTTTGCTCATAAATAAATTAGGCTAAAGATAGCGATTTTTACTTGGGTGAGGTAAAGCTTCCTAGGTTCTAGGGAACAGGGAACAGGGAACAGGAAAATTTACTTGTATTCGACCATTTATGATAGCCTAGCTGATTGACATTACTATGTTGATATCGTAAATTAATTGACGCTATTATAAAACTTTGGATAGATAATAATAAGCGGTCAGCGGTCAGGTTAAAATAAACCTCTCGCTAAACATTTTTATGTAAGGATTTTAGCTTGTATATAAACCTCTCGCTAAACATTTTTATGTAAGGATTTTAGCTTGTATGTCGCCCCCCAGGCTGAAACCGGAAATATGGCATTCCTGAATCAAGTAATGAATATGAGCGGGGTGGGCATCCTGCCTGCCCGAAAATATCCAGTGCGCTTTCCGTATTAAGAATTAAATTCGCCACGGGTCGCACCGCCAGGAACGGGCAAGATGCCCATTCCACAAAGTTATTCAAATCATTCTATTATTAAGCAACGCCTCTTTTTATACCAAAAGTTGATATGATTACCAAGCCATAATGTTTTTAGCGGGATTGTCACCCCGTCAGGCCAAAACAACATTGTCAAAATTATTTCGATAGCGTCCCCGCGTATCAACTATCAGTGGACTGTGCTGCTGAATAAACCCATAATCAAAGTCATCATGGTCTGTAGCGATTAGGACACAATCTGTTGTCTTTAGGGTGTTTGCTGTTAGCTCAACAGATTGCAACTCAAACGAATAGTGACGCATTTTGGGAAAAGTCGGCACATAGGGATCGCTATAGCTAACCACAGCACCAGCGTTAGACAGCAGATCGAGCAGTTTCACAGCAGGTGACTCACGTGTGTCATTAACATTCTTTTTATAGGCCAGACCTAAAATCAAAATATTGGCTCCTTTAAGAGATTTACAACCTTGATTGAGAGCCTCTGTAACTTTAGAAATCACCCATTTAGGCATAGCTGTATTGACTTCACCAGCTAACTCAATAAATCGAGTATGCATGTCGTATTCACTGGCTTTCCAAGTCAGATAGAAGGGATCGATCGGTATACAATGACCACCGAGACCCGGTCCGGGATAGAAAGCATGAAAGCCAAAAGGCTTTGTGGAGGCAGCTTCAATAATTTCCCAAATATTGAGCCCCATACGGTCAGTCACAATCTTGAGCTCATTGACCAAGCTAATATTGACGGCTCGGTAAATATTTTCCAGCAGTTTAGTCATCTCAGCAGCCTGGGTTGAGCTGACTGGTACTACTTTGTCAATGATCTGGCTGTAGAGTTCTACAGCGACATCTAAACAAGCTTCTGTCGAACCGCCTACCACTTTTGGAATCGTTTGGGTAGAAAAATTAGGATTCCCAGGGTCTTCACGCTCTGGGGAATAGACCAAGAAAACATCGGCACCCACCTCAAAACCTTGAGCTTCTAGCTTGGGACGGATCTCTTCTTCTGTTGTACCAGGGTAAGTGGTACTTTCTAGCACTACTGTTTGGCCTGGGCGCATGTTGGGAACAATGTTTTCAACCGTTTTAGTCACATAAGACATATCTGGTTCACGATGTTTACCTAACGGTGTCGGCACACACAAAATCAACACGTCAGGTTCCTGAGCACGGGTAAAATTAAGGGTTGCTTCAAACCTTCCGGTTTGGCAGGCTGTCCGAACCCGGTCATCAGAAATATGCTTGATGTAAGAACGACCAGCATTTAAGTGCTCGATCTTAGAAGGGGCAATGTCAAATCCCAAGACTGCGAAACCTGCCTCCGAAAAGCGTAGTGCTAGTGGTAAGCCTACATAGCCTAGCCCCAAAATACCGATTACCGCCTGATGGTCTTGGATTTTTTTAATAAGTTGTGTTTTCATAAAAAATTTATTCTAAAAATAAGGTGTTCCAGGCACTCTTGGACTGAGCTCAGACGGGAGCATCCCACTTTGGAAGAAACATACCGCATTAAGCTGTATGATCGTGATTCTACCGCCTACATAAATAGATATATTTGCCAAAATGGGATGCTCCCGCTCAGACTGTATGGATGATTATGTGGATACTGCCTTTGCATCCTACATTCCGCAGATTGGAGGTAAAAACTATAGCATCTCAATAACTACTTAACTATAAACACGCTCTAACTTACTCTCATATTGTTGAGTTCATTGTCGTAAACACGCTTAAATACTGCGGTTTAATAGGATTTTATTGCACTGCGATCGACGTAATAAGAACCGAGAACAATCACATCCATGTTGGTTCTTAAGAAGCACTTGATAGCTTCCGATGGAGTCCGGACGATTGGTTCGTTTTCATTCAAGGATGTGTTCAATATTATGGGGATACCTGTCCGTTCTTTGAAGGTATTAATTAAATCCCAATAGAGGGGATTGGTATGGCGACTGACACTTTGCAGTCTTCCGGTACCATCGACGTGGGTAATAGCAGGAATTAATTCCCGTTTTTCGGTACGAATTTTCAAGACTTTTTCCATGAACGGTACGGGTTCGTTCAGTTCAAAAAATTCGCTGACATCCTCTTCTAAAATACTGGGAGCAAAGGGACGGAATTTTTCCCGGAATTTGATTTTTAAGTTGATAATATCCCGCATATCAACCCGTCGAGGGTCGGCAATTAAGGAACGATGTCCTAATGCCCGAGCACCAAATTCCATCCGTCCTTGATACCAACCAATCACGTTTCCTTCGCACATTGAATCAACCACTTGATTCAATAACTCGTCCCGGTCTAGCTTTTTCGGTTCCAAATTATGCTCTTGGAGTGCTGACAAGCATTCAGCATCGGAAAATTCACTACCCCAGAAGGCATGTTCCATCACAAAATTGCGGGGTTGTTTCAAAATCTGGTTCCAGACGTAGAAAGCCGCTCCAAAACAGGTGCCATTATCCGCAGCACCAGCAGGAATGTAGATATTTTTGAAAGGAGTGTTTTGGGTAAGTTTACCGTTGGCAACGGAGTTCATAGCTACTCCCCCTACCAAACACAGATTATCGCTAGGGAATTTTTTGTGTAACTCGTTGATGAGGTGGAAGATAATTTCTTCGGTAACCGCTTGTAGGGATTTGGCAATGTTTTGGTGTTTGGTCGTCACTTCGGACTTGGGTGTGCGCGCGGGTCCCAATAATTTCTCTAAGGCTGGACTGTGGAAGGGTTGTACGCTGGGTGCGCCATCATCCCAGCTCATGGCAATTCCTTCCAGGTGGTGGTTGAAATAGTCTAAATTCAGTTCAAAGCTGTCACCCTTGGGATAAATCAACTGGCGGAATTCTTCCAGATATTCCGGTTCGCCGTAGGGTGCCAGTCCCATGACTTTGTATTCATCACCGTAGGCTGGGAATCCCAAGTATAGGGTAATGGCATTGTACAGGTAACCGATGGAATGGGGAAAATGGGTGCGGGAGAAGTATTCGAGTTCATTTCCCCGTCCCGCTGCGAATAATGTGCTGACGAAATCCCCCATGCCATCGATGGATAAAATTGCTGCTTCTTCAAAAGGGGAGACGAAGAATCCGCTAGCAAGATGGGTTGTATGGTGTTCGAGGTTGTGGATGTGAGCGCGAATATCGGTTTCGTTGCATCCGCAAGCGTTAGCTAATTCTTGTTTGAGGCTAGTGGATTTGCTTTGCTTGTTGAATCTATCCAGTAAGGAACTGAGGGAAGGACGATTTTTGATGGTAAATAAGAGCTTTTTGTTGAGGTTTGCTTTGGGATTGAAGGAAACAGCAACATGGTCTAAATCCTTAGCAGTGATGCCGCCAACTTCCAGACAGTAACGGATTGATTCTGCTGGAAACCCTGCCCAATGTTTGACACGGTTGAATCTTTCTTCTTCAACGGCGGCGATGAGTTGACCGTTTTGAACTAAGCTTGCGGATGCATCACCGTGGTAAGCGTTTATACCGAGAATGTTCATATGGGGGTTCGTTGTAAGTTTTAAGATTTATTGGTTGTATTTTATGTTTTTTGGAAAGTGGTAATTTGTTTTGGTGTCGGCTTGAGATAACACTATTTTTTTGAGTTTAGAGTTTAAATGCTAGTCTTAAGCTATTTAGTATTTAATATTAAATAACAAAATCATAGATTATCTTAATACAATTTATTTTCTTCAATAATTTTGGCGTAAACAGAAGCAAGGTTTTGTGCGATCGCACTCCAAGAGTAGCGAGAACTTACTAATTGTTTTCCATTCTCACCTAATTGATTGCGCAAGTCTGGAGAGGCGAGTAATTGTGCAATTGCATTACTAAGATCATCTACTTCTCCCTCTACTACCAATCCAGCTTTGGCTTGGGCTATTTCCGGGGCAATTTGCACTCCTGGTGTAATAATTACTGGTAATCCTGCTGCCATTGCTTCTGCGATAGCCACGCCAAAGTTTTCTGTAAATGATGGTAGAACAAATATATCAGAACCTTGCAGTAGTAGTTCTTTATCTTCACCACTTACAAAACCAGCAAAAGACGTACGAGATGTTAACCCTAGAGAGTCTACTAAATTTTTTAAATAATTTACGTAGTCTGTCTCACCTGACCCTGCTATTATCAGATGACAATCATTATTCTGAGTAACTAGCTGCTTGAGCGCGTTGAGTAACAAATCTACTCGCTTTACAGGATGAAGACGAGCGAGTAGCAATATAATTGGTGTTGTAGGAGATAGGTTATAAAGATGACGAATTTTTGGTTTCGCATTAGGCAAGTTTATCGGGTTATTTACTCCTAATGGAAGAGTGATTGCAGGTGTTTTAATCCCAAATTTATGGGCATCCTCAACTTCAGCTTTTGAAGTACAGTGGATAGCTGCTGCCCGATTCAGATTGTGTCGTTCAATTAGTGATGTGTATAGTTGTTTTTTCAGACGACTTTGAGCTAAAGCCCAAGGGGTGAGTTGACCAATTATTCTGACAATATAAGGAATTCCTTGATTACGGGCAATTAAACCCGCACAAGTGGATGGATAAGAAAATAAATAATGCGTATGAATAATATCATAATCAGGGATATGTTGCCATAGCCAGCGAGTTAAAGCGGCAGAAAAAATAAACTCTTTTAACGGCGGTGAAAAACGCGGTAAAAACCAAACTGGAACGCCTTGATATTCCGTGCGTTGGTACACAGGTACATCAAGTAAATCCAAACCATTATCATTTGTGGTGGCAATTTCAGTATCAATACCTGATTGGCGCAGTGCTTTAACCATCCCCAAAACTGCATGACTCGGACCACCCCGCACTGGTCCGATGGATGGAATTACATGAAGAATTTTCATTGTGAGATTTGTTTCCACCAATGCTGAAGGATGATTAGATTCCAGCGACGATACCAAGGTTTTAGAGGAATATTGGTAAAGCTTTGAACATCTTGAAAGTATTCACGCCACTCTTTCTGCATCCACTGTTCGTAAGGGAAATAAAAACCGCGCTTGGGACGGTTCTTAATCCAGTCGGGAATTTCGGGAACAGCTTTAGTCAGAAGCTGCTTACCTGGAGCTAAACGTAAGTTACTAGGGATTGTGGCGATGGTTTCTAGTAAGGTCTTGTCTACTAGGGGAACTCTTAACTCTAATCCCCAAGCCATACTCATTACATCGCTGTCTCTCAATAATTGGTTACGCATATAGCGACTAATTTCCAGCAGGCTTACTTTATCTTCTAGAGACGGTAAATTAGTGTTATCAAGCTCAGGGTTTTGACGGTGGGGGCATTTTTGGTCTGGAAAATAATTTTTTAAGATTTGACAGGCTTCCCAATGGGAGAAAATACCCCTAAAGCTACGATAAGCAGCAACTGAATTAGGAGGTTGTTGGATAAAATCACCTATTCGTCGAATTTTTGTTGAGTTTCCCCAACGTTCTAGACCTGCACCAACAACTTGAGTTAAAGGACGATATGGTTTAAGCTTTTGCCCCATACGCACCATTTGGGGAACTTTCTGGAAAGATTTATATCCACCAAACAACTCATCACCACCCAAGCCAGAAAGCACTACTTTCATGCCACACTCGTGGGCAATTTGGGATACACAGAAGGTATTAAAACCGTCAATACTGGGTTGATCGATGGCTGCTAAAAATTTTGGCAGTAGCGATCGCCCTTTTTCTGCTGTGACAATGTATTCTGTATGCTTAGTACCAAACTGATTAGCTACCTGCTGTGCTAAATCTCCTTCGTTCCATTCTTTTTCCCGGAAAGCAATTGAGAAAGTATGTAAAGCACCCGACTGTACTTGACGGGACAGGGCAACAATTGCTGTAGAATCAATACCACCACTGAGAAAAACTCCTACAGGCACGTCACTAACGAAATGGTGCTGAATTGATTTTAGTAGTGCTTCTCGTACTATAGCTACTGCTGCTGAGGGCGTTGTAGCTTCAGAATCAAATTTGATTTGCCAATACTGCCATTGACGGACATCACCTGCTTGCCACCACAAGCAGTGTCCAGCTTCTAAAATCCGAATTCCTTCAATCAGCGTCTCTGGTTCGGGAACGGAACCAGTGGTTAAGTAACCATATAACCCATCTGGATTTAAGCACTTTTCTGGCAAGCCTGAAGCCAAAACTGCTCTTAGTTCAGAAGCAAAAACTAGCGTTGAACCCGATTGCCAGTAGTATAGAGGTTTAATCCCCAAGGGGTCTCTGGCCAGGAAGGAGGTTTTCTCGTAGTCATCCCAAATAGCAAAGGCAAACATACCTCGTAACTGCTCAACACATTTTGTTCCTACGCGCTGATATAGTTTAAGGATAACTTCAGTGTCAGTATGGGAGGAAAAGGTTTCTCCTTGTGCTTCTAGTTGCGATCGCAATTCTTGGAAGTTGTAGATTTCACCATTGAAGGTAATCCAGTAGCGCCCGTCTGGAGTAGACATTGGCTGATGTCCTGCTGGGCTTAGGTCAAGGATAGATAGACGGGTATGGCTAAAAGACGCTTTTCGATCTTGTGATATGTAAATCCCTTGGTCATCTGGTCCACGGTGCTGTAATTCGTTTTGCATCCGCTGAATCAGGACTTCTAAGTTATCTTGGTACTCACTTGCTGTGAGAATTCCAGCAATTCCACACATTTTATTATTTAGTTCCTTGTTATTGGGTAGACAGGAAATGCTGTTCTAAGTAAGCGCCGAGAGTTTTTTTAAAGCGCTCAAAGCCAAATAATTCAATGACTTTTTGACGTAATGCTTCTGGTTGATACATTAGGGGATTGGGATAATTTCCTTGTAAAATTTGGATCAGAGTGTTGGCAATTCCGTTGACATCATCGGGGTCAACTAAAGCACCCAATTCACCATGATGAAGAGCATCGATTGCACCGTCTTGATTACCACCCAAAGTTGGTTTACCGCAAGCTAATGCTTCTAAATAAACAATGCCAAATCCTTCCCCTTTGCTAGGCATAGCAAAAATATCACAGAGATTATAGTAATCGCAAAGTTGCTCATCCGGTACAAATCCAGCTAAGGTAACGCAATTTTGTAGTCCTAGTTGTGCGATAATTTCCTCAATTCTTGGTCTGTCATTTCCTTTTCCGACAATCATATAATGAATATCTGTAATATTCTGACGAATTTGAGGAATAGCTCTGAGGATTTGGTCGTAACCTTTATACTGCTCATCTTCTGCCAGTCTTGCCACAGTTAATATGACTGGTTGTTCTGGTTTTAGTCCATATTGCTTTAGTAAGTAGTGAGGTTTGGGTGTAGGTTTAAAGCGATTAGTATCAAAGGTATTAGGTAAAAGAGATACTTTCTTGGGGTCAAGGTTTTGTTCAGCCAAAAGGCGTTCGCGGGTGTAGCCACTGACAGGAAGAATAAGGTCTGCATGGTGTAAAGCAGTTTTCAGAGCAGGACGTTCTATATTCCAAGCTTCGACCCCGTGAGCAACTACCCAATAGGGGATACCTAATAGACGTTTTATCCAGTAGGCAGCTACAGTGAAATTAAGATGAGTTGAGATAATTAAATTAGGTTGTCTCAAAAGTCCGTATCCGGCAATTTTAGTGGCAAAGGCAGGCGTACGTAGAGCAAGAGGAGAATTGCCTGTAAAGTGAAATTGGGTATTAGTTAAAAAATGAAAATCTGGTAAACAGTGAGTATCGTGTTTGAGAAAAACCTCATAATAAATTTTCGGATATAAGCTTTGTAATGCTTCTAGCAAAAAAACTGAGTATACTTGAATACCTCCTTTGAACTCAAAAATATTAGGAAACCATAAGTGAAAAACATTTTTTTGATCAGAAAAATTCATAAATTACTATAAATATATTTATTTTTATTAAAAAAATAATTGTAAATCCTAAAAAAATGCAGTTTTTTTTAGGATTTATGGCGATATAAACCCCAAGTTAATTGTTATGCTTTTGGACGAGCAGCACGTCCCATTTCAGCTAGTTATTGGGGATGGCGATAACACCACTCAAGTTTTTCTTTGAGTGCTTCGATATCCCGAATTGGGATAATAAAGCGTTCTAGGCCATCGGTGATAATGTCGGGACCAGCTGTGTTGGGTGTAGTAATTACTGGAATACTGCAGGCCATTGCTTCTAGTAGTACTAGTCCAAAGCCTTCAACTAGGGAAGGAAAGACAAAAACATTGTCAGTGCTGTAGTATTGATTCAATGAGGCGTGGGGGACGGAGCAGGGCAAACGCATCTAAATTACAAAACCCTTATCCAGTAAGGATTTCATCAATTAATTCAAAACAGGACTTGATTGCTGAAATTCTCACCCCGCCAGCATGTACAAAAATAAGATGCGTTTGCCCTGGTATCGATCCAATGTATAGCGTTTCTAGGACTCATGAGGTACACAGGATTGTTTAACTCTTGGCTCTTGCATAATCCCTGGTCCCCCCTGTTCCCCCCTGTTC
>WTKN01000027.1:9563-10528 GCA_011524395.1 Moorena sp. SS36440bin_2 | reverse complement strand
ATCGGACAAAACGGTCAGACTCTGGGATTTACAAGGAAATCAATTAGCACTCTTTGAAGGACATCAAGACCAGGTAAATAGTGTAAGTTTTAGCCGAGATGGTCAGATGCTGGCTACGGCATCATCGGACAGAACGGTCAGACTCTGGGATTTACAAGGAAATCAATTAGCACTGTTGAAAGGATATCAAGAGTCGGTATGGAGTGTAAGATTTAGCCCGGATGGTAAAACCCTGGCTACGGCATCATACGACACAACTGTCAGACTCTGGGATTTACAGGGCAATCAATTAGCACTCTTTGAAGGACATCAATGGCCGGTAATCAGTCTAAGTTTCAGCCGAGATGGTAAAACCCTGGCTACGGCGTCATTGGACAAAACGGTCAGACTCTGGGATTTACAAGGAAATCAATTAGCACTCTTTCAAGGACATCAAGATAGGGTATGGAGTGTAAGGTTTAGCCGAGATGGTCCGATGCTGGCTACGCTATCATCAGGCAAAACTGCCAGAGTCTGGGATTTACAGGGAAATCAATTAGCTTTGTTGAAAGGACATCAAGACCAGGTAAATAGTGTAAGGTTTAGCCGAGATGGTAAAACCCTGGCTACGGCATCATATGACAAAACCGTCAGACTCTGGGATTTACAGGGAAAGCAATTAGCTGTGTTGAGAGGACATCAAGACTCGGTAACTAGTGTAAGTTTTAGTCCCGATGGTAACAGGCTTGCTTCTGGATCATGGGATGGAACTGTCAGACTCTGGGATTTACAGGCAAATCAATTAGCACTGTTGAAAAGACATCAAGACCAGGTAACTAGTGTAAGTTTTAGCCAAGATGGTCAGATGCTGGCTACGGCATTAAACAGCAATACGGTAATACTCTCGGATTTACAGGGCAATGAATTAACTGTGTTTATAGGACATCAAAGCGGGGTAAATAGTGTCAGTTTCAGCCGAGATGATA
>WTKN01000027.1:0-9463 GCA_011524395.1 Moorena sp. SS36440bin_2 | reverse complement strand
AGATGCTGGCTACGGCATCAGACGACAAAACGGTCAGACTCTGGGATTTACAGGGCAATCAATTAGCTGTGTTTATAGGACATCAAGGCTCGGTAACTAGTGTAATTTTTAGCCGAGATGATAAGATGCTGGCTACGGCATCAGACGACAAAACGGTCAGACTCTGGGATTTACAGGGGAATCAATTAGCTGTATTGAGAGAACATCAAGGCTCGGTAACTAGTGTAAGTTTTAGCCGAGATGGTAAAGTGCTGGCTACGGCATCAGACGACGAAACGGTCAGACTCTGGGCAGTGGAAGATTTAGGTGAGATGCTGGCTCGGGGTTGTAAGTTGCTTGAAGATTACTTTGTGGAGAATTTTGAAGCTTTAGAAAGCTTAACTACATGTCAAGATTCAGTTGACAAAATAGCAGTAGCTCCCGGTCTGGTTAAACAAGGTGAGACGTTAGCAAAAAAAGGGGATGTCGATGGTGCTATTGCTAAGTTTCAAAAAGCCCAAGAATGGAATTCGGAGCTAGAATTACAGCCAGAGATAAAAGCCAAACACCTTGCAGCACCCACTTTGGTTGAACAAGGTGAGAAGTTAGCAAAAGAAGGGGATGTCGATGGTGCTATTGCTAAGTTGAAAGAAGCCCAAGAATGGAATCCGGAGCTAGAATTACAGCCAGAGAAAAAGGCAACAGTGATCGCTCTTATTACAAGAGGTCGAGAGTTAGCAGAAGAGGGGGATATTGATGGTGCTATTGCTAAGTTGAAAGAAGCCCAAGAATGGAATACACAGCTAGAATTAGAGCCAGATAAAAAAGCCAAACAGCTAGCTGCTGCTGCTAAACTTGGACAAGGTAAGCAGTTAGCGAAAGAGGGCGAATTAACCCAAGCCATATCTTTCTATAAACAAGCACAACAACTAGATCCAAACGGGTGCATCTCACTTTTGCAATTAGACCAAAATTCTAATAAAATTCCGACAGTGCCTAGACTACCCACCCTCTCTAAAATCCCCACACTTCCGACACTTCCGGCACTTCCCTTCTTTTTTACAAAGATGAGATGCACCCGATCCAAACCTAGACATTGATGCTGATTCTTGGAACAATCTCTGTTGGTTTGGTAGCCTCCATGGATATGCTGCTGATGTAATGGATGCTTGTGAAAAAGCAGTGGCAAAAAAACCTGAAAATGGAGGAATAAAGGATAGTCGTGCTTTGGCTAGGGCTTTGACTGGGGATACCCCAGGAGCGATATCAGATTTTCAGACATTTGTAGACTGGACTTGGGATGATGAGTCGAAAGCAAAACGGCAAAAATGGATAGATGAGCTCCGGGCTGGTAAGAATCCTTTTACGGAAGAGGTGTTGGAGGATTTACTTGAGGAGTAAGGGTGCTAAGAGGCAATAGGCAATAGACTGACTTCTGACTTGTGACTTCTGACGCTAAGCGTAGCGCTATACTCGCGTGTGAGAAAATGGTACTCCTTAAGAACAAACCGGTACCATTTTTTAATACATAAGTACTAGTTAATGATAAACAAGTACTGGTAAGTGAGAAACGAGTACTAGTTAACCAGAAACGAGTACTAGTTAACCAGAAACGGTTACCCGTTTGTTATACACCAGTACTGTTTAACCAGAATTTAGTACTGCTATATGAGAAATTAGTACCAATTTGTTATACATGGGTATCCGTTTGTTATACATCAGTACTCGTTTGCGGTTAATGGGTACTCGTATGTAAGAGGTCATTACCGCACTACCCATTCACATTACAAAATTTTTTAAAATATGTTATAATTAAATAATTTTGTGTTATAGTATAAGAGTGGGCGTTGAGACGCCCAGAGTCAAGAGCTAGCCCGTAGATTTTGCACTTTCGGCGGGCTAGCTCTGGCTCCCCAATCACAAGGAGATACTTTCATAATGACCTATTCTGAACGCCTTCATCCATGGGTGGTCATGCGGCTGTTACCACAAATGCAGCGAGTTGTTGTTGCTCGCTTTCGCAATCGGTCGGATGCGGAGGGACATTTGTGGGCCCTGAAGCGATTAATGCCCGATGCTCAATTTGTGATTGTATTCGATGTTGGTGATAATCCGATAAATAGAAGGGAATAGGGAACAGCGATGCAGCGCGGTCTTGGGGGTTCCCCCCATGAGCGACTGCATCAAGACAGGTGCGTTCACGTAGTGTCTCCAAAGGAGAATCGCGGTGTTCCGCACACAGAACCATGCGCCATGAGCGACTGCATCAAGACGGGAACAGGGGATCAACAGAGAGATTACCTAGGAAAATGTTGCTATGTTTTTTGAACACTGATTGTAGCGTTTATCGCGGTTATGAGGTACACATTATTTTTCCCCTCTTCCCTGCTCCGAAGTCCCTGCTCCGAAGTCCCTTCATCAAAGTGTTAATTTAGCATAACAAGTACGGAAGAGCCAACATCATGCTAGTATTAAAATCTTGCGCCCTAATCTTATTCACAACTTGTTTGATAAGTTTTTCTTGGGCAGGCGTTGCTTTATTTACTCGCCCTAACGGCATGCCAAATGCTTTACAGATCCTAGGTGTCTTATGGATACCATTAATAGTTCTACAGGTCAGTACAATCGTTCTTACTGAAGAAAGCAATTTAATCCTAGGATTAATGGGACTGAGTATCTATATCAGCTCATTAGTTTTGTTTTGGTGGGCAGTTAAAACAACTAAGGATAAGCCTTTGTCTGTTTGCTATTCCGATGATTTACCAAACCACATCATTACCACTGGCCCCTATCAATTCATTCGTAATCCCTTTTACACATCCTACCTGCTATGTGTGCTAGGTGCTGTTTTTGTTACTAATCAGCTATGGCTACTAATCACAGTAGTAGTAATGTTTGTTCCCTACTATCAAGTTGCTCGCCAAGAAGAAGGTAAATTTTTAGCTAGTAGTTTTGCCGCTGACTATAACCTGTATAAGGAAAACACAGGAATGTTTTTGCCTAATATCAATCGGATTTGGTCTGATAGCTGATAGCTGCTCCCGTAGCGCTTAAGCTGATATAGTATTTTCAATCTGGTAAGGTACAGATTTATTGGTTTTCGGAAACAGGGAACAGGATCCCGATTCCCGATTCCCGATTCCCTTCTATTCAAAATGGCCACAACCGTTGCAGCAAACGCCAAATTTTAACTACTAGCTCTTCTATCCAAAGTATGGTGATGTCTAACCACTCTAGCACTCGTTCTAAAGGATGCTTAATATATCCTTCTGGAGTTGCCTTAGTATCAATGCAGTCTTGATCTGGCTCTACATCACTATCGTTTATATAGTTAGCGATCGCACCATTTTCTTCTCCCTTATATCCATTAACCTTGCTGTTACCAGAATTAACAACTGCTAGAGGTTGATGTTTAGATTGTTTGGCAGTCGTTTTTCCTAAATTTTCTTGAATTTGGGATAGGTCTGGTAATTTATCAGTCCTGGAATTTGTATTATGGCTTATGGATCGTTTTGGTTTAACTTTTGAGGATTTATTTCTCGATATAATCAGCTTACCTGGAGTTTGTATTAAGTTCAGGTATCGCTTAAAGAGGGTCAAAATAGATTTTTCTGACTTCACAGGAATCTTGCTGTTGAATCCTTCTGGTAACTGATGTCTATATTTAAGATTAGCAACCGGTAATTCTCGGTGATTTCCGGAGTTCGAGGTTGAGGAGTATAAATTTTGGTAGTGCTCAGATCCATTTGGGTTGCCCCATAAATCATTATCGGATAACCAAGGATCAAGTTCATCTGATTTAGAATGAGATGATGTTGAGGTGAATGGTGTTAATGACGGGGAAAGTGGAGGAACATTATGTGCTGATAGCTGATGTGATTCTGGATATAAATCATTGCTATTTGCTCCTGGTAAACCCTCTCTAGAACCAGAATGAATTTCGGAGTGCTCTGAGGAACCAATCAAAGTAAAGTTAGATGCTTTTATACCAAAGAAATAGTCAATCGCAGCATAGATTAAGCTTAAAATTTTAAGTCGGTTAGTGTCAGACCCAACCGTTACCTGCTCTGAGCTATCACCCTTAATAAATTGTTTATGTAGGGCTTGAATCAGCTGATTAGTACTCTGGCGAAGGGTTAGGGGGATTTGCTTACTCACTTTAACCACCACTTCCGATCGTTGTACTAATTGGTGTGATTCCAGTTCCAGCAATTTGTTATCCAGTAAAGTTAATAGGTCTTGAATTTGGCTAGAAGGTGATAGCTGGAATGGTTTGGGTAATGGTTGTCGGTGATTAGAGCTGGCTGATTGACCCTTGGAAACAGCTCGTTCCCGTAGCGTGCGCGTAGCGCTAATGATCCTCGATTCCCCGAAAAGATTAATTGCGATCGCTACAGGACTAGTTTGCACCCACGCCATCAATCGCCAGAATAGCCTGATCGGTGGAAAAATAGGGGGGTGATCTAAGGTAGCAAGGGAAGGGGATGCTTTTTTGCCGCCTAAGGAGTGGGCTAAACGCCATTTACGCAGTAAGTCAGCCAGCTCCCAACTGATTCTGGATGTTAGTTTTTGCTGCTGCTGGGGTGTCAATATATCCAGAATTTGATTTTCCACTGTCACCAGCACTATACCCCGGTTGTCCAATACACAAGCCACTCCTTGAATCAGGATATACCCATTAGTCCAGCCTTGAACTGGGGTTTGATTTCCGTTTGCCCATTGTTCTCGGCTTACACCATTTCCGTTATATAGGCTTACGGGTTCCTGGTTATTTAGGGATGTTAGCCTTTGCTGTTCCAGTAGCATAGGTTGCTCATTATTGAGGCTTACAGGTTGCCCGTTAGAAGGTTTCAGGTTCTCTAGACCAGCGTCAAGGGTAAACTTGCTAAGGTTCAACTCTTGTAGCACTCGCTTAATTGCTGTATCTGCTTCTGGCGGTTTTTCTTGGGGCTGGGCGTGGTTAAATGTCCTTAATTGGGGCAATCCAGCTTTTACGGAAGAAGAGATTTGACGCCCAGCGGATAAACTAGCTTGCACCAGTAGGTAAACCGGATAAAGTAAAATTTGTCCTCCCCATACCCCTGCAACCTTTAGATGGCGTATTGTACGTTGAACTTGGTCAGCAAACCGTTGTGATTGTCGATTGATAAAGTTAAACAATCTACTGCGATAGGGACCTTTGGCAGGGGAAGACATGATGATTATTGTTTGGGTAAGGGATTAGCTATAGCGTTTGTATCTCAGTTGTGAACACACGAATTCTTGAAAAAGGCAAAAGGCAACAGGCAACAGGCAACAGGGGCAAGAGCTCCTCAGTTTTATTGTCCAATAAAAAAAGACCTTTTAGGTTTACATCTAAAATACAAACGCGCTTATCAGCCTGATAGACATTTAAGCTACATCTATACCAGGAACTGGTTATTGGTTGACAGTTGACGGCTAGCGCTCATCGCGCTACCCATTAAGCTGTTTGACATTGATACAAGCTCAAAAGCTGTTGTAGTCAACTTTTGCCTCTTGCCTTTTGCCTCTTGCCTTGCGCGTAGCGCTATAACTGTCAATAAAGCACAAATAACAAATTAATGATAACCTGTTGCTTATTTAAAATTGAAAATTATTCCGTTATCAAAAAAAACGTCAAATCCTCTCCCCTACTCTAATAACAAGATAATTTCAATGAAGACTAGTTGATCAGGTACACAGAACAAGTTTCTCTATTCCCTATTTCCTATTCCCTATTCCCTGCTCCCTGCTCCCTCCGATAACGAAAGTACCTCACCGAATTGAAAACCGCTCTCAACCGAATGGATCAGATTAAGATTATTGATGGCATTAATGATGCGATCGCAAAACTCTGTGCTTTAACTCAAGCCAATATTCAGCAGGGTTGGCGATACTGTAACCAAGATATTCCTTACCCTGTAGCCACTCAACCACAGACCTGGGAGAAGTGGTCAATAGCCCAACTCAATGAAAACAATTACATTACTTGGTCTGCTGGAAGACAAGTGATCTGGTTGAGTCAACGATTCCTAGTGCCCCAGGATTTGCAGGGCTATCCTTTAGCGGGCTTAGGATTACGTTTGGTATTGACCTGGTGGGCAGAATCGGCTCAGATTTTTGTCAACGGTCAGCTGGTACAAGAAGGGGATTTGTTTGATTCCTCTACAAGGATGCTGCTAACTTC
The DNA here is from genome assembly GCA_011524395.1 of Moorena sp. SS36440bin_2. GTDB lineage: Bacteria > Cyanobacteriota > Cyanobacteriia > Cyanobacteriales > Coleofasciculaceae > Moorena. The sequence continues at coordinate 3,297 of WTKN01000027.1, read as the reverse complement.
AACAGTAGTGCCAGGGGAAGAGTTTGCCGTAGCCCTAAGGTTGGTTAGTCCTGGTCATGATATCGGTGGATTAATGCGATCGCAAATCCTATACGAAGCCACTAATGATATCGATCCAGGCTTTGTAGCTGATGAATTGGCTGTCTTACAAAAGTATAGCGCTAACTTTAACCCAGAACAATTAGCGACTCTAGCTAAGGCTGTGGCTGAGATTGATTGGGAAATAGTTTCACAGCCGACAGAATTTATGCGATCGCTAACCCGATTGCGCCAACAACTCAGTACAATTGAGAATTCAAACTTTAGAATTCAAAATAGTCAAAACTCTATCCACATGCTAGGTCATGCTCACCTTGATCTAGCTTGGCTATGGCCAGTGAGCGAGACCTGGGACGTAGCTGTGCGTACCTTTGAATCAGTATTAAAGCTACAGCAAGAATTTCCAGATTTCACCTTTTGCCATACCACCCCTGCCCTTTATGCTTGGATAGAACAGCATCGCCCTGACTTATTTAAACGGATAAAACAACAAGTGGCTGCTGGTCGTTGGGAAATTGTGGGAGGGATGTGGGTAGAACCGGAATTAAACTTAATTGATGGTGAATCCATTGTCCGACAAATCCTCTATGCTCAACGTTACGTCCAGAAAACCTTCGGTCAATTAACCACAGTGGCATGGGTAACCGATAGTTTTGGCTTCTGTTGGCAACTACCTCAATTGCTGAAACAGGGGGGAATTGACTACTTCGTTACCCAGAAGCTGCACTGGAACGATACCACCAAATTTCCCTATGGTGCTTTCTGGTGGAAGTCTCCCGATGGCAGCCAAATTTTTAGCCTGATGTCTCCCCCTAACGTTGCTGGTGTTATGGATACAAATCCCATTACTATGGCAAGCTACGCCATTGATTGGGAAAATCAAACCTCACTCAAGGAGGCATTTTGGTTACCTGGTGTGGGAGATCATGGCGGTGGTCCCACCAGGGATATGTTACAAGTAGCAAGGCGTTGGCAGAAATCCCCATTCTTCCCAAAGCTGGAATTTACCACCGCCAGTGACTATTTGTTGTTCGCGAAGCGTGGCCTTTTGGCCAAGGTTAGTAGGTTGTTCGCGAAGCGTGGCCTTTTGGCCAAGGTTGCAGGTGGTATTGAGAACCTTAATGTCGGAAGTGTAGGGAAAGAAGAAATCAGAATAGAGGAGAGGGGAGGGGGGAAAGGCCAAAGCCAAACCACTAAAGAGATTCCGGTCTGGAATGATGAACTGTATCTAGAATTCCATCGGGGTTGCTATACCACTCACGCTGACCAAAAGCGCTATCTACGTCGTTGTGAGGGGTTGTTGTACCAAGCAGAACTGTTTGCAGCCCTGAAAACCATTGCGACAGGACAAGCCTATCCTAAGACTGAACTGGAGGAAGCCTGGAAAAAGGTCTTATTTAATCAGTTTCACGACATCTTACCAGGAACATCAATTCCGGAAGTCTTTGTAGACGCTAATCAGGCTTGGCAGGAAGTCGAGGAGGTGACGGGGGAGATATTGGAGAAATCATTAAATGCGATCGCATCCAAGATCACCCTGCCACCACCACCGAAACCCAATGCTGAAGCCATTATTGTCTTTAATCCTCTCAATTGGCAGCGTTCAGAAGTAATTGCTATTTCTTTAGCTATTTCCTTACCTGTTTCTATACCGGTGGGGTCAATCGAATGGGAAGTGTATGACTGTTTTGGGGAAAAGATAGTATCTCAAGTTAGCCACGATCAAGCCCAGCACATCCAAAACCATGACAATAACAATCACAATCTCTCCTATTCTCAAATAGAATTGCTGTTTCTAGCTACTAATATTCCTTCGGTAGGATATCGTGTTTTTTGGTTGTACAGCAATGATGTGGGCGTTGGTGATTCTGGGTATGATTTTGCCCCCCTAGCCCCCCAGCGAGCAATCCCTCGCTGGGGGGTACAAAACTCTCAAAGTCCCCCACAGGGGGATTTAGGGGGCTTTACCAAAACCAAACAATCACGAATTCATACTTCAATTCAGCAACGGCATGATGTGGACTTGAACTTAGAGCTACATCCCAATTCCCGATTCCCGATTCCCGATTCCCGATTCCCGATTGAAGATTTGGTCTTACAGAATCAATACCTACGAGTGGTGGTGGACCGAGAAACTGGAGAGTTGAGTAGTGTCTTCGATAAAGTTAATCAGCGGGAAGTGCTTAGTGGTCATGGAAATCAGCTACAAGCTTTCCAGGATAGTGGTCAATATTGGGATGCATGGAATATAGACCCAAATTATGCTGACCATCCTTTGCCGACCACTGAGCTGATCGGGATCGAGTGGATTGAAACCGGAGTATTGCGTAAGTGTTTGCGAGTGGTGCGTCGGCTAATGCGATCGCAATTTTGTCAGGACTATATACTCTTAGCAGAATCCCCAGTCCTCAAAATTGCCACTACCGTAGACTGGCAGGAACGCCATGTATTAGTAAAAGCTGCATTTCCATTAGCTATTGATGCCGATTATGTGTCCTATGAGATGCCTTGTGGCGTAATTCAACGTTCTACTCGACCCCAAACCCCTGCTGAGCAAGCTAAATGGGAAGTACCTGCTCTGCGTTGGGCAGACTTGAGTGATCAAACCTATGGTGTCAGTTTGCTGAATGATTGCAAGTACGGTTATGATGCCCAGGCTTCCCAATTACGTCTAACATTGCTTCGCTCTCCCACTTGGCCTGATCCTGAAACTGATCAAGGCATCCACCAATTCACCTATGCTCTGTATCCTCATCAAGGCAGTTGGAATTCTGCAGATACGGTTAAGCTAGCATACCAACTTAACTTACCATTTCTAAGTTTATTTTGGTCTCCCGTCAATAGTTCTGTTGTCAGTAATAATGTCAGTAATAATAGTAGACCTTCTTTACCATCAACCGGACAACTATTAAATTTGTCAGCTAAGACTCTAATTTTGATGGCACTTAAACAATCCGAAGATATCCCTGATCAATGGATTATCAGGTGTTATGAATCTCATGGGGAGTCAGCAAATTTATCCTTGGTGAGTGATTTGGGATTGAAAATAGTTCACCCAGTTGATTTATTGGAAAGACCTGTGAGTTTATCAGAACAATCATCTGATGAAAAAGTACTTAAGATAGAGCCTTGGAAAATAACTAGTTTAGCCGTTAAATCCATAATTTAGAAGGGAGTCGGGAGTGTGGGAATAATTTTCCACAACGGATGTAGCGACAACCTGAAGTGGTTCCCCCCATCTCCCCATCTCCCCATCTC
>WTKN01000207.1 GCA_011524395.1 Moorena sp. SS36440bin_2 | reverse complement strand
GGTGCGATTGAAGACTTTGAGGTGTTTATCGCCTGGACAAATAATGAGACGAAGAAAGCAGAACGACAGGGTTGGGTTGACGCTCTCAAGAATGGTGAAAATCCGTTTACAAAAGAGGTGTTAGAAAGCTTACGGTAATAGTAAGCGGTCAGCGGTCAGTGGTCAGCGGTCAGTGGTCAGCCGTCAGCTATCAGCGGTCAGCCGTCAGCTTATGGGCTACAGATGGTGCTACTGTTCGGGCAGTGCTGTGGAATGGGCATCTTGGTGGAATGGGCATCTTGGTGGAACTGGCATCTTGCCAGTTTCAATAGATTTTGGGGCGGGCAGGATGCCCACTCTACTGCTATTGATCCGGCGGGCAAGATGCCCACTCTACTGGTATTGATCCGGCGGGCAGGATGCCCACTCTACTGTTATTGATCCGGCGGGCAAGATGCCCACTCTACTGCTATTCATTCTTTTCCCGATTCCCGACTCCCGACTCCCTATTCCCCAAAATCACAAAACCCCGCAAAGACATAACCTTGCAGGGATTCATGATATTCTATTAAGTGGCGGGAGGCGGATTTGAACCACCGACCTTCGGGTTATGCGTACCAACTACAACTTTCGTTGCCTGGATCTTCCAGTTTGTGGTCTGGACTGTCCCTTCACCCTCGCCTTAAACGTTAGGGTGCCTGCCTAACCAGTCTCTACACCTTCTCCTTTTGGGAGCTTGGCTCGGGATTACCTCGCTACAGGCTTCCCCGAATTTGACAGGTAAACACACGGAGATTTATCTTCGTGCCGCCCATGCTCAAGCTCGCTATTAAGCGTCTAGCTAACTTGATTGTTGAGCCCGACGAGCTACCAGGCTGCTCTATCCCGCGTCGTCTTTTTAACTATAACACCTAATTTCCAAAAGTGGCAAGGGGAAATGGGAAATTTCTGAAATTAATTCTATCAGCGCTCTGGGAATAGGGTGTGGGGTGTGGGGAGTCGGGAATCGGGAATCGGGAATCGGGAATCGGGAATCGGGAATCGGGAGTCGGGAGTCGGGAGTCGGGAGTTGGGAAAATACAACCCCGGATCTCTTTCCTATCTTGCCTTCCCCTCCTGGGAGGGGTTAGGGGTGGGTTACTCTTGCCTCTTGCCTCTTGCCTCTTGCCTTGGAGATACAAACGCGCTGATGCTCACCCCTCAAGGCATAGATAATTCCCCAACTACTTCTAAACGCTTGTATTTACTGAGGTTAATAAACATCGACTCCAAGGTGTCTGCCACGGAAGGGGTAATCCAAGCCATTTGCTTAAGTAGGGAAATGGCTGCAGCATACTTAGGTGATTTGCCTCCATCGAGGACTTTAATGGCTAGACCCATATTCTGGCCAACGCGACCGATACATTGAACCCCTTGTGCTCCTGATTTACTTACCAGTTCCCCTTCGGATAATCGCATCAGTTCTGTATCAAATCCCCCATCCCCGGACACCATGTGGGGATGACTGATCATGGCACGGACAATACGCTCCATGGCCAGATTATTACCAGAAGAGAGCTGAGCGTACAATAAAGCCATTTGCCGTAGTTGTAAAAAGTAAGTGGGAGCGCCACAGTCATCGTGAGCGAGAATTAACTCTTGCTCCGGCATCTGTAGCAACTCCGCCACTTTGCTTAAGATTAACTTTTGTACGGGATGGTTGTACTCCAAATAGGTCTTGAGTAGCCACTGCCTTTGTTGACAAACAGCCAACATTCCAGCATGTTTACCGGAACAGGTATGCTGCAGTGAACTTTCTTGGCCTGGGGGAATGGGACACTGTAGTGCTGATGGATCAACATCAGAGCGCCAAAGAATGTTAAAGGCCTGCCTTACCTGCTCCATCGTTCCTTGATGGGAACCACAGATAATTGCCAAGTCTCGGTCGGTGAGATTGTAACGCTCAAGGGTACCTGTGGTGGTGACCGCTAACGCTTGGAAAGGTTTGAGTGAAGAGCGAATGAATGTTGAGGTTTCTGGGTTACCCGCAACATATAACATCCGTCCCCGGTCATCACACACAACCGCTTGAGCTGAATGAACTGATTCGATAATGCCTTCCCGTAGTAAACGGACTTCTAAGGCTCGTGTTTTAGTACGTTTTCCCCTGGTCATGGATTAGACTTAAAGCTACCCTATAGCTTAGTTGGAGCAATCGAGCTAGGTGGCTGATAACACACGCCAAATGATGTTGCCACCAATCACGACTATAATCAAAAATCCGAACGTCCAGTGTAAACGTTGCAAAATTGGTTGGAGTTCATAAGAAACAATTAAGCGATCGCGAGCCAAAATTTCTGGGGTTTTTGTCCAGGTTTGACCATCATACCACCCTGACTCCTCGTAGACTATGGTTTCTCTGGTTAAGCGATCGCGTACATAGAACCAACCCAGGTATAGCCGCAGCAAGGCTAAAATCAAGAAGATACTTGCTCCTGCCCCGCCACAGAGCAGAAACTTAATTATCGCTTTTTGCGGTGGAAAACTCACTGCTGCTATCGGCCCTGAAACCAGCCAGCTCAACCCCCAAACCCAAGTCAGCTTCATCACATAATTTGGTAGTTCCAGCCTTACCCAGTTAAAAAACCAAGACTCCCTTAGTTCTTGGTATTCATTTATGGGTTGCTGCTCTTCTGGAACAGGACATACATAAACGGAAGATTTCATGATTATTTATTTGTGAGTGCTGCAATTAGGATGCCTGAAACTGAATCTGCTCCGCGTGGCCCCAGAATGCTTCGAGATTATAGAACTCCCGTTCTTCAGGCAGCAAGATATGGACAATCACGTCACCGTAATCTTGAAGTATCCAGATTCCCTCTGCTTTTCCTGCTGTTCGCACAGGTAAACGGTTCCATGCCTCTTCTACTTGCTGTTCAATCGACTGAGAGATTGCCCTGACCTGTACCCTAGAAAACCCGGTCACAATTACAAAGTAATCTGTGATGTACGATACCTCTGAGACCGACAAAATCACAATATCTGCACCCTTGCGGTCATCTGCTGCTTGAGCAACGGTTAATGCTAACCCATAGCTAGCATCCTGGTTTTCGGTATCAGGGGTTACTAAAGTGGAGGGCTTATTATTTTGATCTCTCATTAAGCGTTTAATTCCTCGCTTTACAAAACAATCTGTTCTAATAGTAATTAAGTTTTCTTGTCCTTAATCACTTGCGGTACATTTCTTTTCATTTCTTTTCTTTGCTTCTTCATTTGACACTCACACTGCTGTTTACGAAACATTCCTGAAAGCTAGGCACATGATACTTTAGGAATTTACACAATCTGTCTTACTCTCTGTTTTAGCTGTTGTCTTCCTGGACATCTGTTGAGCCCAGTTTCGAGTCAATATCATACGTTGGTGAATGGGACGAGGACTCTCTAGCAGGAATTTTAAAGAGTAGTCACAGGCTAACCAAACAGTTTTGTATAGGTCTTGCTTAGAGAGATTTCGTAAGGCTTGTAAATCCGGTGTATCACCACGACCTGGCTCAATAGTATCAGCAATAAACACCACACAACTGAGGGGGGTCATACCCTCACGCCCTAAGGTATGGAGAGCGATCGCTTGCAATACTGCTTCATCTTTGACTCCAAATTGCTCTTGGGCAACAATAGCACTGACATCTGCATGCAATAAATGAGGAGCGGCTTCACAGACTGGATCGACTTCTATGGCATTATCTCTAGCCATTTGCAACAAGCGCTCAGGCTTAAAGTATTTGGCTAGGTCGTGCAACAACCCTGCTTGAGCTGCCTGCTGAGCATTGAGATGATGAAGCTCGGCGAGTTCAACAGACATCTGTTCAACCCGCAATATATGCTGTAGCCGAGAAGACGGTACATTATCTGCTAACCAGGTTAACACCTGATCACGCATCACCTTAAAAAGCTCCTATGACATTTAATTGGTAACACTCGCTAATTTTTTTTAATAAAAGTTTAACAACTTTTTTTTATATAGCGGATACTACCTAATATGTCTATTAAAACATTTTCTCAAGACTTTAGCAATAAAATGTTTTAGGAAAGGGAGTCGGGAGTCGCTCACAGGGGTAGGTTTTTTACATAAGGGTCGGGAGTCGGGAATCGGGAATCGGGAAAAGCGAGAAATGGGGAGAATTATCCCGGAAACTAGTGTGTATTTTGATACATATTTTGAGTAATTTATACGTAGCGATGCATCGCTATTCCCTGTTCCCTATTCCCCAATTTGTAGCTTACTTAATTGAAAATTGCTATAGCAATCATTTAGGATTGCTATAGAAAAAAAACCTTAGCCATTCCCTAAATCGGGAAACACTTCTCGGACTGCTGGATGAACCAACTGGTGATTCTGGACATTAACGCCCTTGGCTAAAGCGGGATTATTGTCCAGAGCGCTCAACCCCTGATTGGCCAGACTGAGTACGTAGGGGAAAGTACTATTGTTGAGAGCCACAGCTGATGTGCAGGGAACAGCTCCAGGCATATTAGGCACCCCATAGTGAACCACACCCTCCTCGATATAAATGGGATTGGTATGGGATGTGGGTCGTAATGTTTCAATACAGCCTCCCTGATCCACAGCAACATCTACAATTACTGAGCCATTAACCATTTGTTTGACCAGAGAGCGGGGCACTAAAATGGGAGCGCGACGACCAGGGATTAACACTGCCCCAATCAGGAGGTCAACATCAGTAACAGCCGCTTCAATGTCTGCTGAATTGCTGTAGAGAAGTTCCACTCTTGAGCCAAAGATGCTTTCTAAATAACTCAACCGTTGAACGTTAATATCAAAAATCTGTACTCTCGCTCCCATCCCCACAGCTATTTTGGCGGCTTCTGTACCGACAACTCCACCACCAAGAATTACTACCTTACCTGGTTTAACTCCGGGAATACCCCCCAATAGCACCCCTCTTCCCCCCTGCTGACGCTCCAGAAATCTGGCTCCAAATTGCACGGAAAGACGACCAGCAATAATGCTCATGGGGGTTAGCAGCGGTAGGCTATGGTCTGGGAGTTCTACGGTTTCATATGCGATCGCATTCACCCCCGATTGCAGCAACTCCTCAGTTAAAGCACGGTCAGCGGCTAAGTGTAGATAAGTAAACAACAGCTGTCCTTTTTGAAGCAAGGGATACTCTGGCGCTAGGGGTTCTTTGACTTTAACTACCAGTTCCCGATTCCAAGCCTCAGCAGCCTCTAAGACAATTTTGGCTCCCTGACGCTGATAGTCTTCATCGGTAAAGCCAGCACCAGTGCCAGCATTAGTTTCAACGAAAACTGTATGACCCGCTTCTTGTAAAACCCTGACACTACTGGGGGTTAATCCCACACGAAATTCTTGATCTTTCGTTTCTTTGGGAACACCGATTTCCATGCTTGTACCTCTTTGGCTTACTGGTGCTGTATCTAAATGTGATCTAAATGTTAAAATTAGTGAAGTTAAGTAACTCCACTATAGCTTGGCAACTTTTCTCACTATGACGCAACCCCAACCCTCTAAAGTCCCTCAACTCCAGTCACCTAAGTTTGGGTTTAATGATTACGCAGAACGCTTGAATGGTAGAGCTGCCATGATTGGTTTTATTTTGACTCTGGCAATTGAATACTTTACTGGTCAAGACTTATTAACCTGGTTAGGCTTACTGTAAAACTACTCCCAGAGTCGGTCAGTGGGAGAGTCGGTCAGTAGGAAAGTCGCTGAAGCTACTGGCCTTCTCCTGTAAGCGCTTTTAAGAATAACTGCTGCCATAGTTCCCAGAATTGGCAAAATTGATTTTGAAATTCCCGGTTGCTCTGGGGATATCGAAGAATTGTATATATCAGATATATCTCAGTAACAGTGAAGTCTCCTAACTAAGTTAGTGCTCTAGTTGGGCAGTTGTGGCCTATTCTGTTAAAAAAGAAGTAAATCGAAATAGAGTAAGTAGTAAGCCGTGATAAATGCTTTATGGCATCGAGTCTTGAAGTCAGCTTACCGTAAAGAGCCAATCTCAGGCTTCATCGTGATTATCGGAGCGGTGGATGCTGTCATTGGTGGTATCGGCGGACGCTGGTCATTATTCAGTTTTGGACTGATGATGGTAGCAATAGCAGTGGCAGTCCGTTGGTGGCAAAGTCAAAGTCAGCAAACTGAACTGGCTGATCAACCTGTGGAGCGGTATCTTCCCCCCAGTTCTTCCCGTCCACCATTACCTATGTTGAGTGCTGTTAAGCGTCAACAACCTCGACGTCAACCACCTCGATAGGTTCAGGCTGTTTTAAGATCAAACTGTTCATCCCTAAAGCAATAGGGGAAACAGAGGGGAGAGCATAGTCAACAGTGGTCAGTTACCAATTACCAATTACCAATGATCTTGTCACCAATTCATCAGAGGAATGGCTCAAAATTGGTCAGGTAGCTAGTCATAGCGGGTTGCCAGTGAAGACCATTCGCTATTACGAAGAAATTGGTCTGCTTACGCCAGTCACAACCCGCTCCCCTTCTGGCTATCGCCTCTTTACGAGCCAGGTGCTGAATCGACTGGCTTTTATAAGACGTGCCCAATCCCTAGGACTTAGCCTTAGTGAGATTCAAGAAATCCTCAAAATCCATGACTTTGGTGAGTTACCTTGTGGAGCGGTTAAGCAGCATCTATTGCTCAAAATTGAGGCAATCACCGAACAAATAGAAGCATTGGAACTACTAAAGTCCGAGTTGTTGGGTATAATTTCCGGTTGGCAAGAACATCCCCCTGACGCCGTGAAAAGTAAGACGATTTGCCCTAACCTTGCCCAAAAGGCCACGCTACGGGAAGAACCAGAATGAAAAAAACACCGTTGGCGATATTGGTAACTGTGGTCGGGCTCATGGCAGTGGTCACCAGTACCACCTACGCTAAGGAATCAAGACTGGGGCTAATGGTTGCAGCTATACCGGAAATAGCTTCATCCCAGGCTCAATCTTGGAGAACTCCTCAATTAGTGCGTACCATTCAAGCCCATTCTACCGCTGTGGATGCTCTGTCATTTAGTCCTAGTGGGCGAGTGCTACTCAGTGGGGGGAGCAGGAGTGATGCCCATCTAAAATTATGGTGGCTGAAAACCGGTCGTGAAATTGATAGCCTGCGAGTACACCAAACCTCAGTGACTGACATGGCTTTTAGTGCTGATGGAACAATTCTGGCTAGTGTCGGGGAGGATGGTGGGGTCAACTTGTGGCAATGGAATCAGCAAGACTACACAGGAGACTATACCCGTACTTTTCTAGGCCATAGAAGCAATTTGCTTTCCCTAGCTATGACCTCAGATAGTAAGGTGTTAGTGACTGGGGGATTGGATGGTATTCGGGTCTGGGACCTCAGAAACCAACGTCCCCTTTACACTCTGGCAAATTTTGATAATCCAACCTATTCCCTAGCGCTTCATCCCAAGGCCGAAACCTTGGTCAGTGGACTCAAAAATGGCACGATTAAAATTTGGAATCTGAACACAGGACAACCGCTTTACGTTATTCGAGCTCATCAAGGTATAACTAGTGCTCTAGCCTTTACCCCTAATGGAAGAACCCTAGTCACCAGTGGTTATGACGGTAAGATTAAGGTCTGGGATACGCGGACTTGGCAGCTTAAGTATACCTTGGCCAAACATACTGGCAAGATTCGTGCGATCGCAATTAATCCAGTTAATGGCACAATTCTCGCTAGTGCTAGTCGTGATGGGGTTCGGTTGTGGAATTTGAACACTGGTAAGGAGATTGCTTGGTTGACTGGACATCAAGATTGGGTACAATCCGTTGCCTTTAGTCGGGATGGACGTTTTCTGGCTACTGGGGGATTTGATCGGACGATAAACATTTGGCAGGCGAATAAAACAGAGGTAGCTCAACAGTAAAAAAATACCACTGACCACTGACCGCTGACGGCTAAATGCTTACAACCAAACTCCCTACAAGCTCAAGAATATCATGACAGATAAATCGAATAATCTTGCTATTATTCATTTCGATGGTGTCAGCAAAAGAGGCACTAATAAATCCGCGTGTTCTGCTATAATTCAGTACCAAGGTGAAGTTTATCCCGTATCTCAATACTTAGGATTTACTACTCAGAACCAAAGTGAATATATGGGACTAATCCTTGCACTACAGAAGACTCTAAAGCTGGGAGCAAAACAAGCCAAAATCTATGGGGATTGCGAACTAGTAATTAACCAGCTCCATGGGGATTCTATGGTTAGAAACAACAATTTGGTTAGCTTTCACTACCGAGCAAAAACCCTTCTTGATAAACTGGATTTCTACGAATTAATCTGGATTAACAAAACCCAAAACCTTGAAGCTGAGCAGTTAGCTAATGACTGTATCGATTTAGAAAAGTCCCAGAAGTAAAGAATGCGTGGGGTTTGCAGTAATTTCAATAGGAAAGGGAATAGGGAACAGGGAATAGGGAACAGGGAATAGGGAATAGGGAGTAGGCAAGAGGCAAGAGGCAAAAGGCAAAAGGCAAAATTTAAGAGGGTTTTAAGGAAATCAGCGTCAAAAAACATTGTACCTCATACGTGAGATAAACGCCCTTAGCCTTTCCAAAAGAATTGGTAAACATGGTGTTAACTATACCAAATTCTTGAAAACTACTTATAAGGCTTTTGGCCACCCTACGCGATGAAGCGAAGCTTCCGCGCTTATGCGATCGGTCTCCCCATACTCTTGCCTCTTGCCTCTTGCCTCTTGCCTCTTGCCTTTCCCTAAGGGTAATAGTTCACAACTCAAAGGGAAATGGAATATCAGTTCTCTTTTGATGCCTGCTCCTCTTGCAACAGTTGCTCTTTGGAATCTCCCCAGTAGGCTGCGTAAGTCCAAACTTCGTGGTTATCGTTTTCTTTGCTTTCTACTGACCATCGATAAATAGCTGATTTCGGCTCAACCCCAATTTCTATAAGCTTGGCACCCATATAGTACTCCATTTGGTTTTTGGTCATATACTTGACCCCAGTAGGCTCATTCTTTTTTACGGTTCGGGACATGAAAGCCTTAGTATGTTTTGCCATTTTGTTTCTGTTTTGGATGTGAATATATAGAATTGCTGATGTCTTGCATCTGTTCTTGACTAATCTCTAGCAAGATTTAGACACAATTCTTAATATTTTAATGCTTGAAGCGAGAAAAGAGTTAGCTAAACTAACCTACTTCCGGTATTTTCGGGCTGAGCAACGGCTGAGCACTACCGTGATGGGTAGGGCATGATCGTTGACAGACTTTGCTGCTGCACCATGGGTTCGCATAAACGCTTCCGGAGCGTAGCGTGACCTGCATGTCAATCGCAAATGGGATCCCATTAGTATGAAAAAAAGGATGAAGGTGAGCAGTTACATCCAGACCAGTCTACTAAAGGCACTGCCAACGGAAATTGTGGCTTATCATCCAGTGGCAATAACCTTCAGTGTTTAAGAACTAATCAACCGCAATTGTGATCCCATAAGCGCGGAAGCGTAGCGTGGCCTTTTGGCCAATCATCAGTGAGGTGCACAGGATTTTTTTCCACTCCCCCCTCCTCATCCGGTGAAACCACTATTACTAAAACTCTTCCGCCTACTCCCTACTCCCTACTCCCGCACAAGCCTGGAATTTTTAGTTCACCCAATTGATAACTGTGATCATCTAATGTATCTGGGAAAGTTTAAATTTTTCGGCAATATTACCTTTTCCAACAGCTTCAACCTACCAAATCATTAACAACTGCCTTTGTTCCCAGAGAAGAAAAATACCACTAAAAAGTACAAAAGCAATTACTAGATTACGGAATAATTGGGGACTAATTTTTTCTAAAACTAAATTACCTAAAAAATTACCAGGAAAAGCAGCTATTCCAATTATTATTCCATATCCCAGATAATTCAAAGTTAAAGTACCAAAAATTGCATAAGCGATCAATTTAACAATATGAACCACCATCCGGTTAACTGCTTGAGTCGCCAATAATTCCTCTTTTTGCAAACCATAATTAAGGTAAAAAGGTGCAAGTAATGGTCCCATACTGCCAATAATACCTGACAAAAAGGAATAAACAAAACCTGCTGGTAGGAAATACCATGCACGAACAGTAAAAGATTGATTTTTATTTTTTAAAATTAAATTTATACCAGAGATAACTAGAAATAATCCTACTAAAAAACTCAGCCATCTCACAGGAATTTGCGTTAACAAAAAAGCCCCTAAGCAAGCGCCAATTATAGCACCAGGTAGCTCCCAACAAATTACTGTCCAGTTAATTTGTTGTCGATAAGCAACAGCACGTTGGGCGTTACCAATAATTGCTCCAGTTGTAATAGTTGCTGGGATGGCTAAAGTTCCTAAAAAGAAACCAACTATTGGCATTAAAAGAAATGAACTACCTCCACCTGCTAGAGTACTGACAAACCACCCGATAATACTTGCTAATGTTAACCAAAAATAGGACATATTATTTTAATTAAAAACTAACAATTAATATATAGCTTTATAAGGTTATAAGCTCTAGTCTATTTTCTGTTTCCTGTTCCCTATTCCATATTTTATACCTTAACTAAATTTAAAATTATTTTTGTACAGGTACTTAGGGTAACTTATAGCAAGTCTTATACCCATGAGGTACAAATTTTTAGGTTTTAGGTTTTAGGT
>WTKN01000102.1 GCA_011524395.1 Moorena sp. SS36440bin_2 | reverse complement strand
GCCCCTAATCTGAAGGGGGCAATTCCCGATCGCTCAAGCTTTTTTTACCTGTTCCCGCATAATATTTATATTGTTCAATGATAATTTTCGCCAGCTCAGAAAGGGGGATTTCTTTACCATCAACCTGAGCTTTCACATAAATCTTGAGTGCTTCAATATAAGATAGACCAAGAGCCAGGGTTAGTGCTGCTGCCGTTGAGCCTGATATTGCTCCACCAAGCACGGTGCCTGCACCAGGAATCATTTTGAGTAAATTCGCGACAATTACTTTACCAACTGCAGTCATTCCTCCTGTACCCCCAAGAGCAGATATCACCATGCCCAGAAAGGCTCTTTCAACCGTTAATCCAAAAATGCTGGTGATATTAGCAATCATTACCGTTTGCATCGTTACCAAGATTGGCGCATCAGAAAACGGAATTGGTGAGGCACCAACCAATGCTGAACCAGTAACATAACCCGTAACATATTTAAACGCTTCACCTGCTTTTAGTTCAATATTTCTAATCTGTTCTCTCAGAAATGCCTTGCGCTGGGCTTCCGGGAGTAAATTTGCCGTCACTTCTACTAAACGCTCTAAACCATGGGCTGTCACCGTATAATCATCATCGATTGGTTTTGATTGTGCTAGCACTGGAATAATCTGACTAACCGGTAGATTCTTACCCTCTAGGAAAGCAATAAACTCACTACGTTTTTTCGTTAAGGTTTGAGTCAGCACTAAGATAACTGGTACATCTTTTTGTTGGAAGCTCTTTAGCCATTCTTCCTCAATCGGATCCAATCGAGCAGTCTCATGATTAAGGCAATACCACACCACATGAATGTGTTCTTTTGCCTCTAGTTTCCTTTGATCATCAATTAGTTTCGAGATATCTCCCCTTACTCGTTCAATCTGTTCGGCTTTAAGTTCTAGCCCTGGCGTATCATACACTGTAATCGGGCAACCTGTTTTCGTATAACGACGAATAGTTTGAGTAACAGGATAGCCCACTCCTGTTTCTGCCAGACGAGAGCGAAAAATTGTGTTTACTAAAGTACTTTTACCTACACCGGTTTGACCAATTACTAAAACATTACATTGCTCAATTTTGCTCTGGGCATCTTCATAGGCTTCGCTCATTTTGCCTAACAGTTCATCAAACGAAATATGCTCTGACATTAGTAGTTTTTTCCTTTAGCAATTACGAATTACCCATAAGTCTTTAATCCAGCTATGTAAGTTTACCAAAATCCTGGATATTTGTCTATAGCAAAGGTCCCCTAGAGTAGGGAGTAGGGAGTAGGGATTAGAGCGTAGGGAATATGGCATCAAAAATTATCACAATTCCGACACGAATTACTATATAGCGCTACGCGCAAGGCAACAATTGTGTTTACAACCCAGATACAAATGCTATAGCTGATAGCACCTCAAGTAGCGTGCGCGTAGCGCTAATCGCTGATAGCTGATAGCTGATAGCTGATAGCTAAGAGCTGAATTAAAATAATTATAATGATAATTAATCGACATACTCTTCGATAAACTTCCTAAGTTCCTTCACCTTAAACTCCTTAGAAAATTTATAAATAACCTTAGCAAATGGGACAAACTTATCATCTAATTTTTCTAGCTTTTCAGCTTCTTGTCTGATCTCAAACACACTACCTATCTTAGCAAAGTTATAAAGCAGGTTTAGGATATCAGATGGGGGAGGTACAATCCCATCTAGCTGGATTTCCTCAGCTCCAGCATCTATTATAGTTTCTGGTTTTGGGATGACGTCTTCATACACCCATTCTAGTTGCAAATGCTGTTTTAATGTTTCCAGTAATTCGGCTACGTCCACTGGTTTGGGAATAAAATCATCGCAGCCTGCCTTCGAACTCTGTTGCTTGTCTAACTGATAAACACTGGCAGATGAAGCAATAATCAACAGATCTTTCAATTGATATGATGAGCGCAGACGTCGCATCATTTCCAAGCCATCCATCACTGGCATCACCAAGTCAGTAATAATTAGGTCAGGGTTAAATTCTGTGGCTTTTTCCAAACCCTCAACCCCGTTACTGGCTTCCCATAGTTCAAATCCCAGAGGTTGTAACACATTTACAATTACAGAGCGATTCTCCCATTTGTCATCTACTACTAAGATTTTCCGTGCTTTCCCCTGACAACCTATAATAGTCTTGGTGGAAGCTTGCTTACTGTCAATAACAGCTGTAGCAATCGGTAACTCTAAATCTATCGAGAAAATGCTACCTTGGCCATAAGTACTCTCAACATTGATAGCACTTCCCATCAAATTGATAATTTTTTGGCTAATCGCTAATCCAAGCCCAGTGCCTTGTTCACGATGCTCAACATTCCCCACCTGTTCAAAGGGCAAAAAGATTTTTTCCAGTTGTTCTGGGTTCATCCCAACGCCAGTATCTTTAATGATAAATCGAAGTCTGACTAGGGGGGATGGGTGAGTAGTAATTGCTTGGTGGTTACTGATAACGTCTACCTTAAACGTGACTCCGCCATGGTCAGTAAACTTAATGGAATTTCCCAAAAGATTAATCAGAACTTGTCGCAATCGTTTGGGATCAGTCAGGATCCCCTCTGGCAGATGGGATGAGGGTTGATAAATAAAAGCAATCTGCTTTTGCTGGGCTTTGACCCGGCAAATTTGTACAACTTCCATCAGAAAGGACGGCAAAGGAATTTCTGTCGGAAACAGTTCCATTTTCCGAGCTTCGATTTTGGATAAGTCTAAAATGTCATTAATCAGATGGAGAAGATAGTTGCCACACTTATAAATAAGGTTGATCTGGTCTTTTTGTTTAGCAGTTATCTGTGGATCCCGTTGTAGAATTTGGGCGTAACCCAAAACGCCATTGAGGGGAGTACGCAATTCATGACTCATATTAGCCAGGAATTGACTTTTGGCGTGATTAGCCTGATCAGCCGCTTCTTTAGCTGCTTTGAACTCAACTGTACGTTCGGAGACCCGGATTTCGAGTAAAGCATTGGCTTTTCGCAGTTGTGCTTCGATTCGCCTACGGCCAGCCAGATAAACTAGACCATAGCTAAATCCAAAGCAGGAAACACCAGCAAATAACAGCCAATAGCGGTACTGATAGATGACTTGACCCAGAGTCACTTTTCCCCAATCTTCGTAGGGACGAACCCGCAGATTCCGTAAGGTTTCGTGACAAGCTTGGTAGTTGGCGGGGATACTCCAGCCCTGATAACGACCAGCTTTGGCGGCTGGGTGCTCAGAAGGTATGGTCATTAATGCGATCGCAACCTTTTCCGCTAACTCCACTGGGGTATGGGATAGTGTGGAAAAAGGCCATTGTGGATAAAGTTTAGTACTCAGAGCAAAAGGGAAAGTGTCCTGATATTGAGTTTGCTGATTGAGGATAACAAAGTCATCTCGATTAATTTTACCCTCCTGTGCCATACGTTCGAGGGTATCAGTGCGGACAGTGCCAGCATCGACAATACCATCACGAACAGCGTAGATCACTGCGTCATGGCTACCACCAAAGTGGAGCCCTGGAAACTCACGGTAGGGGTTAACTCCAGCTTCTAACAGAGTTTCCCATGCCATTTGCCAGCCCCCAAAGGCAATTTCACTGACGGCCATAAAGGTTTTGCCCCGTAAATCCTTTAAATCCTGGATATCATTACGGTCAGCATGACGCAGGATAACCGCTCCAAATTGGGTGTAAGGCTTGCCTAGGCGTAGATTTTTTAGGGTGGCAATTCGTCGTGCCCCATAAATCCATTCCAACTCTACATACATTCCAGGGTTAGGCAACACAAAGTCCACCTCCTGGTTAGCTATTATTTCTTCGAGGGTGTCAAACCCTAGTGGTACAAGTTGGAAGACATAGCCGGAAATGGTTTCACTGAGATAGTCTAGGGTCGGTTGCCATTTTTTTTTGGTATGGTCAACACCCCGAATTGCCATCACTCCCACCTTAACAATCTTTACCTCTGAAGTCGTTATTTGTCCTGTTCCATCTACAGATTTCTGAGGAGGAATAATCCCTGGGGCAGCCGATGCTATTAGTGATAATCCCATGCCTAGAATCAGGCTGGATTTAATTAAGAAGTAAAGACGACTCATATTATATAGCAGTTATCAAATATGTGAGGTACGAATTTTTGGGGAGCTTTCAGGGGTAGGTTTTTAAGATTTAGGCTGAGGTTTGTCCAGTTTATTAAAAACCTACCCTTGAAAGAGTGTGGGGAGATTGCCAGATGGGTCGCACCTAATGTACATAATATTTTTTGCCTGTTACCTCTTGCCTGTTACCTCTTGCCTGTTACCTCTTGCCTCTTGCCTGTTATCTATTCCCTGTTACCTATTTAAAATCTCAGCAATTATAATTATAATTAATCGACATATTCTTCGATAAACTTTCTAAGTTCCTTCACCTTAAACTCCTTAGCTAATTTATAAATTATCTTAGCAAATGGGACAAACTTAGCATCTAATTTTTCTAGCTTTTCAGCTTCTTGTCTGATGTCAAACACACTACCTCTCTTAGCAAAGTCATAAAGTAGGAGCAGAATATCAGATGGGGGAGGCACAATGGCATCTAGCTGGATTTCTTCAGATCCAGCATCTGTTTTAATTTCTGGTTTTGGGATGAAGTCTTCATACACCCATTCCAGTTGCAAATGCTGTTTTAATGTTTCCAGTAATTCGGCTATGTCCACTGGTTTGGGAATAAAATCATCGCAGCCTGCCTTCCAACTCTGTTGCTTGTCTAACTCATAAACACTGGCAGATGAAGCAATAATTAACAAATATTTCAAGTTATCTGATGAGCGAAGATGTTCCATCATTTCCAAGCCATCCATCACCGGCATCACCAAGTCAGTAATAATTAGATCAGGGTTAAATTCTGTGGCTTTTTCCAAACCCTCAACCCCATTAATGGCCTCAAACAGTTCAAATCCCAGAGGTTGTAAAACATTCACAATTACAGAGCGATTCTCCCATTTGTCATCTACTACTAAGATTTTCCGTGCTTTCCCCTGACAACCTATAATAGTCTTGGTGGAAGCTTGCTTACTGTCAATAACAGCTGTAGCAATCGGTAACTCTAAATCTATCGAGAAAATGCTACCTTGGCCATAAGTACTCTCAACATTGATAGCACTTCCCATCAAATTGATAATTTTTTGGCTAATCGCTAATCCAAGCCCAGTGCCTTGTTCACGATGCTCAACATTCCCCACCTGTTCAAAGGGCAAAAAGATTTTTTCCAGTTGTTCTGGGTTCATCCCAACGCCAGTATCTTTAATGATAAATCGAAGTCTGACTAGGGGGGATGGGTGAGTAGTAATTGCTTGGTGGTTACTGATAACGTCTACCTTAAACGTGACTCCGCCATGGTCAGTAAACTTAATGGAATTTCCCAAAAGATTAATCAGAACTTGTCGCAATCGTTTGGGATCAGTCAGGATCCCCTCTGGCAGATGGGATGAGGGTTGATAAATAAAAGCAATCTGCTTTTGCTGGGCTTTGACCCGGCAAATTTGTACAACTTCCATCAGAAAGGACGGCAAAGGAATTTCTGTCGGAAACAGTTCCATTTTCCGAGCTTCGATTTTGGATAAGTCTAAAATGTCATTAATCAGATGGAGAAGATAGTTGCCACACTTATAAATAAGGTTGATCTGGTCTTTTTGTTTAGCAGTTATCTGTGGATCCCGTTGTAGAATTTGGGCGTAACCCAAAACGCCATTGAGGGGAGTACGCAATTCATGACTCATATTAGCCAGGAATTGACTTTTGGCGTGATTAGCCTGATCAGCCGCTTCTTTAGCTGCTTTGAACTCAACTGTACGTTCGGAGACCCGGATTTCGAGTAAAGCATTGGCTTTTCGCAGTTGTGCTTCGATTCGCCTACGGCCAGCCAGATAAACTAGACCATAGCTAAATCCAAAGCAGGAAACACCAGCAAATAACAGCCAATAGCGGTACTGATAGATGACTTGACCCAGAGTCACTTTTCCCCAATCTTCGTAGGGACGAACCCGCAGATTCCGTAAGGTTTCGTGACAAGCTTGGTAGTTGGCGGGGATACTCCAGCCCTGATAACGACCAGCTTTGGCGGCTGGGTGCTCAGAAGGTATGGTCATTAATGCGATCGCAACCTTTTCCGCTAACTCCACTGGGGTATGGGATAGTGTGGAAAAAGGCCATTGTGGATAAAGTTTAGTACTCAGAGCAAAAGGGAAAGTGTCCTGATATTGAGTTTGCTGATTGAGGATAACAAAGTCATCTCGATTAATTTTACCCTCCTGTGCCATACGTTCGAGGGTATCAGTGCGGACAGTGCCAGCATCGACAATACCATCACGAACAGCGTAGATCACTGCGTCATGGCTACCACCAAAGTGGAGCCCTGGAAACTCACGGTAGGGGTTAACTCCAGCTTGTAACAGAATTTCCCATGCCATTTGCCAGCCCCCAAAGGCATTTTCACTAACGGCCATAAAGGTTTTGCCCCGTAAATCCTCTAAATCCTGGATATCATTGTGGTCAGCATGACGCAGGATCACCGCTCCAAATTGCGTGTAAGGCTTGCCTAGGCGTAGATTTTTTAGGGTGGCAATTGGTATTGCCCCATAAATCGATTCCAACCGTACATACATGCCAGGGTTGGACAACACAAAGTCCACCTCCTGGTTAGCTACTATTTCTTCGAGGGTGTCAAACCCTAGTGGTACAAGTTGGAAAACATAGCCGGAAATGGTTTCACTGAGATAGTCTAGGGTCGGTTGCCATTTTGTTTTAGTATGCTCAACACCCCGAATTGTCAGCACTCCCACCTTAACAATCTTTACCTCTGAATTCATTATTTTTCTTGTTCCATCTACAGGTCCCTTAGGAGGAGTAATCCCTGGGGCAGTCGATGGTATTAGTGATAATCCCATGCCTAGAATCAGGCTGGATTTAATTAAGAAGTAAACACGACTCATATTATAATATTTATCAAATATGTGAGGTACTTTTTTTGTTTTATGGAGTAGGTATTAGGGAGTAATGAGTC
Source organism: Moorena sp. SS36440bin_2 (assembly GCA_011524395.1). Classification (GTDB taxonomy): domain Bacteria; phylum Cyanobacteriota; class Cyanobacteriia; order Cyanobacteriales; family Coleofasciculaceae; genus Moorena. The sequence continues at coordinate 3,605 of WTKN01000102.1, read as the reverse complement.
GGGATAATAAAATTTATTATACCTCATAAATCTGATAAATATTATAGATATTGTCCGGTTAATAAATTCGATTTTTAATTCATCAATACCTATTTAATTAATTAATGATTAATAGGTTTAATATAGCGAGCGTTTGATAGTAAGCTTGAGGTACATATAAATTTTTTTCCTTGTCTCTCTTGATGCAGTCGCTCATGGGGAGGGGCTGCATCCCGATTACCGATTACCGATTACCGATTACCGATTACCGATTACCGATTACCGATTCCCTACTCCCGATTACCGATTCCCGATTCCCTGCGCTATACTAATTCTTTTCAAGATAATTTTCTATCAATAATCTAATTTTTTTCAATTGAAATTCATTAGCATAATTCGATATAGTTTGAGCAAAGGTCACAAACTTATCATCTAATTGTTTAAGATTTTCTGCGGATTTACTGATCGCGAAAATATTACCTTTCTTGGCCAGGTCATAAAGTTCAGCTAATACATCATCTGGGGGATGTACAGTAGGATATTGCAGAACTTTTTCAGCCGATTCAATTTTGATTTTTGATAATTCTGGATCATACTGTTCATATACCCATTCCAGTTGCAGATGCTGCTTTAATTTATCGAGTAATTCTTCAAGGTTCACAGGCTTGGAAAGAAGATCGATCCAGCCTATATCGTGACTCTGTTGCTGTTCTAATTCATAAACACTGGCAGATGTTGCGATTACCAAGATCTGTTTCAATTGCTCTGATGAGCGGATACGTCGCATCATTTCAAAGCCATCCATCACCGGCATCACTAAGTCAGTAATAATCAGGTCAGGGTTACATTCTGTGGCTTTTTCCAAACCCTCAACCCCATTACTCGCTTCCCATAGTTCAAATCCCAGAGGTTGTAAAAAATTGACAATAACAGACCGATTATCCGGTTTGTCATCTACCACTACTATTTTCTGCACCTTGCCCTGAAAACCAACGATAGTATTAGGATAAATTGGAGTTCTGTGATCCATTACTGTGGTGGTAGGTAAATCCAAGTCCACAGAAAAAACGCTACCCTTGCCACAAATACTTTCAACCTTGATACGACTTCCCATTAGATTAACAATTTTCTGGCTAATAGCTAATCCCAGACCAGTGCCTTGATCTCGAATAGCAATATCCCCAAATTGCTCAAAGGGTAAAAATATTTTTTCCAATTCTTCTGGTTTGATTCCGATACCAGTATCTTCGATTTGAAATCGAATTCTGACCATAGGTGATTGGGGGGCTTTGCCTATTAGTGGCATGATTTTGTCTGTTATCACTTCCCCCTCTTGCTGATCTCTATAAATGATAGGAAGTGGGGGTTGTACTGCTTTATCGTTACTGATGACCTCTACCTTGAAGGTTACTCCGCCATGGTCAGTAAACTTGATGGCATTGCTCAGGAGGTTAATCAGAACTTGTCGCAGTCGTTTTTCATCAGCCACAATCCCTGCTGGTAGATAGGATGAGGGTTGATAAATAAAGGAGATACCCTTTTGCTGAGCTTTGATACGGCAGATTTCTATAACCTCGATCACAAAAGCAGGAAAATAGATCTGTGTAGGTAACAGTTCCATTTTCCTGGCTTCGATTTTAGAAAGCTCTAAGATGTCATTGATCAAGTGGAGCAAGTGAGTGCCACATTGGTAAACTTGATCGATACTATGCTTTTGTTTAGGGGTAGCGGTTTTATCCCGTTGGAGGATTTGGGCATAACCTAAAATGCCATTGAGAGGAGTACGCAGTTCATGAGTCATATTGGAGAGGAATTCACTTTTGGCTTGGCTAGCTAATTCAGCAGCTTCTTTAGCTTTTGCTAGTTCAATCGCTTGTTGTTTTAACTCCTGATTTTGGAGTTGCAGCTTTTCAGTTAACTCCTGAATCCGTAAATGATTGATTATCCGAGTTAAGAGTTGCTCATGTTGGATTGGCTTAGTGACATAATCGACTCCCCCAACTTCAAATCCTTTCACCTGATCTTCGGTACTAGATAACGCTGTCATAAAAATTACAGGAATATCTTTGGTAGTCTGATCCGCCTTCAAGCGACAGCAGGTTTCAAAGCCATCTATACCTGGCATTAAAACATCCAGTAAAATAATTTGAGGATGGGCATACTTAGCGCGTTTTAAACCACTTTCACCATCTTGGGATACTAAAATGCTGAATCCACAATCTTCCAAATAATCAAAGGCAACCCTTAAATTGGTGGGATTATCATCAATAATCAATATGGTATATTTTTTTAAGTCAAACTCATTTGTTTTAGCAATTACACTCATGGATTTTATTCCAGATGCAGATAGTATTTAACCAAAGTAAAAATGGCTTTTTATTGAAACCCTTTGGCTAAGTTTTTGAGTTTGGTTGGCTTTGGGAATGTAGTTGTAATCGACTGCTTACAGGTATAGCAAGTCTAATTTGTCATACTGCCCAGCATCGCCAAGTTTATAGAGCACTTCCATTTTGTGAGGGGGGGTACGACAAACCGTTGATCACAACTGGGTTTTGACCCCTGTGATCAAGCTAGAGTCTGTTGAGATATTGGCTGATATACCCACTCTAACTGCAAATATTCCCCTAAGAAAACCAGTTACTGTTCCGGAAAAGGGCGAACAGAGCGTCAGTGGGGCAACACAAGGAGGATGGACTTATACCTATCATCACTTCCAATCAGCAAAAATTTGCTTGATTTGTGCGATCGCTTGATTGGTAGCTTGCGCCACAGACAAACCATCTACAACTATTCTTCTAATCGCTTTACCCCAAATATTCTGGGATTGTACTTCAGCGTAAATTGGGCTGAAGACTTGATAGGGTAGACGAGTCGTTTGTTGTAACTGCTTTAGAGCCACTGAAATATGGGGATCTGTTCCATCATTCCAGAATCGGTCTGCTAAAAGTTTAGGCACAACAGGAACAAATCGTCCTTGAGAACCATGGATGTATGTTTCCAGATTTTGTGGTTTTACCAAATAGGACAAGAAATCCTTAGCAACCTGCTTTTTATCCGATCTTTCCAACAGAATCACCTGCCCAATTGAAGCGATGGGTTTCATAGGCTCGACCTTTGGCTTGTTTGGCCATGGGACAGTAGCAAGTTGCTTGGTGTAAATTGCCTGATCTTGCCGTTGGGAACCAGGAATCGATAAGGATGGGTTAGCTGTCAGTGAAGTACCCCAACCTGATCAGCTGAGGTTGGGGCTTCCAACTCTCAACTCAAATCAGTGACGGTCTTATTCGTCTCCAGGGTTTCCCGCTTCATCCGCCGATGCCTCAACCAGCGAACTGGAATTGGTCTTACTCAGCGTCCACAGGCAGACATCCGCCTTCCGCAGACGTATAACTTTTACGACAGACTCACCTTGGAATTACGACTCTATGGTCAACCAGCCGGGGCTTGTCTCTTCCCTGATCTCTGCTAGTACTTTGTACACCTAATGGTCTGAAAACTGATAGAGTATCAGACTTTTTGTAAGGTAGCCTTTTAGTCAGTCAGGCGGGTCAGCAACCGCTTTTATTCTAACATAAATCGTGATGGTTTGTCATCACAAATTGTCGTCTCGCTATCCATCCCCACCC
>WTKN01000199.1 GCA_011524395.1 Moorena sp. SS36440bin_2 | reverse complement strand
AGATCGTTCCCAACTCACTTTATACAATAAGTCTACACCCGGATTTGATATTACCGTAAGATAGTGGAGCCTTATTACAAAAGATTTAACCCTTTTATGCAAAGCCGAACACCCATAAAGGCTCCACTATCTAAGGTTTCGTCTCCGGCGCGCTGCGTAATCCGGTCTAACGACCTGGTCGCCTAGGTCGATTTAAGAGTCAAAAACCTGGTTAAAAACCATTGCCTGGCTAAGTCTATTAATGATGCAGGTTGGTATCAATTTAGGAAATGGTTGGAGCATTTTGGTCAGAAATTTGGCAGAGTCACTGTTGCCGTAAACCCTGCCTACACAAGCCAGAACTGCTCAGAATGCGGCGAAGTAGTAAAAAAGTCACTGTCAACTAGGACTCACATCTGCGAATGTGGCTGTGAATTAGACCGTGATCACAACGCTGCGATTCGGCAAAGCCGACGCTACGCGAACAACATTTTGAAAAGAGCCTTGGGTACGGTGGGGCACACCGGAACCTGGATCCATGATCCAAACTCTTCGGGAGATCTGGCCTCTACTGTTCTTGGCTCCGGCCAGGTTGAGCAAGTCGGATCGTTGAACGAAGAATCCCCGCGCCTTTAGGCCGGGGAGTGTCAACGTTTTAATCGTTTTAGTGATTGAGCGATCGCTTTTTCTAGTTCCACCTTACTCAAGTGGGTGAGGATGAACACCTCTTGAAAGCTTTTACCAGACCTGGCAATCACCTTGAATCCCCCACGAATTGGCACTGATACTTTTAACTGTAATTTAGGACAGTGACTTCTTGCCCGCCCAAGCACAGCAGGGGTAATGGTTTGAATACCTGGGTAATCTGTGAGTCGTTGGAGAACTGGAATGAGACCCTGAATGTGGGTAGAGTGATTCCAAACCAGTCTGCCGTCTTTGGGTTGGCTCATAATACTATGTAGCCTCCAAGGGAGCCATGGTTAAGCCAGCACGAGAAAGCTGTTGGTGGTAAAGTTCCGCTTGTTCCTGGGGCCCGACCCAAACAATGGCTTGACCTTCGTTGTGAACCTGATGAGTTAGTTCCCAGGCGTGATCATTTGTCATCCCAGGGATATACTTAACCAGACAGTCGTGAACATGCTGAAACGTGTTAAAATCATCGTCTAACACAATTACCTTATAGTTGGGATAAGGCTTTCGGGTAACTTGACCAGAGCGTTCAGGAGCTTTGACTGGTGCAGCAAATGTAGCTTTATAAGCTGCTGATCTTACCATAGTCGCACATAGGTTACCAGAATAATTTACAAAAAATTAAGTTTAAAGTCAAACCATTCCTTCCAGTTTACAAAAATTGAAACGCCCTGCATAGTGACTGTGAGAAACAAGGAAAATCAAGAATTGGACTAAGCCTTTAATCCCTAAGGGTTTCAACTGCCTTGGCTATGGGGAATTTTTTATTTGCCTGTAAAGCCCAATTTGTCATAATGAAGCGAACTCAGACTGCTGTTTGTGTAAGGGGGAAGTTGCTGAGGGGCTGTGTCCAATGCCTTGCCGACTCACGTAATTAATCTGCTTGCTATACATGAATGACAGGGGTTTCCACTTCTGACTTACCAAGGAAATTATTCAATGAATTCTTTACCTGTAACCCGCCCTTCCAAAAAAGATCAGATTTTGGCTGTGGATGATTCCCCTGACAACTTGTTTCTACTGCAGACGCTTTTAGAAGAAGAAGGGTACGAGATTACCTTGGCAGAGAATGGTCGGGTTGCCCTAGAGCAAATAGAGAGGTCTCCGCCGCAATTGGTGCTATTGGATGTGATGATGCCAGAAATGGATGGGTTTGAAGTGACCAAGCGCATCCGAACCAATCCCAAGTTACCGTTTATACCAATTTTGTTGATCACCGCTTATGATCATCCGAGTGTGGTCAAAGGACTGGATATGGGAGCGGATGATTTTATTCGTAAACCCGTAGAAGTGGATGAATTGCTGGCACGGGTGCGATCGCTTTTGCGCCTCAAACATAGTGTGGATGAACGGGATGAAATTGCTCGCCAACGAGAAGATTTTGTCTCTCGGCTTACCCATGACTTGCGCACCCCTTTAGTAGCAGCAGATCGCATCCTAAACCTTATGCAGCAGGGAGCTTTGGGAGAAATTCCCCCTCCAGTCCTGGAAGCCATAGTCACCATGACTCGCAGTAACCACAATTTGCTGACTATGGTGAATACCTTACTAGAAGTCTATCGCTATGAAGCCGGTCGGAAGTATTTGTCTTTCTCTGCCATTCCTGTGCAACAGGTTATTGAGGAAGTCATCCAAGAACTGTCTGCCCTAGCTCGTGATAAAAAACTGTCTTTGGACTATCAGACCGCGAAGCAGGTTAACTCGATAGTGATGAGCGATCGCTTAGAATTGCACCGACTGTTCACCAATTTGCTAGGAAATGCGATTAAATTCACTGACAATGGTTCTGTGACCGTTCGTCTGAGGAATAGTTCCAAGACTAGTCAAGGGAATCCGTCGTGGGTGGTGATTGAGGTGGAAGATACTGGTTTTGGTATCTCCCCAGAAGACCAAAAACAGTTGTTTGAACGGTTTCGTCAGGGTAGCCACAAACGCTCAGGTAGTGGGTTAGGACTATATCTGTCCAAACGAATTGTGGAAGCTCATCAAGGAACGATCAACGTTAAGTCTGAGTTGGGTAAGGGGACTTTGTTTACCGTAACATTGCCGAATCATGTTGACGGTTAACTAGACCTGCCAGAAGTCTATTCTGATTTTGAGCTATTTTTGAGGAAAGTGGGCACTGATCAGGCAAAAGGTTATGTCTAACGAGATGGGATTAAGCGATCGCTATTTTGAGTTAATCGATGACATTGTCAAAACGACCCTGAAGGGGAAAATCCGTTCTAAATCCCAGGTCTATCAGATGTTGGTCAAGGGGGTTACCGTTGGCACGGGGGAAATTTTTGAACGTTGCCTTGATCAGCGCTTCGAGATGACTCAGGCAGAAGTAGACAATCCTAAAAGTGAATTGAAGCAAGCCAAGGCAATCCGGAAACTCAGGGCGCTTAATACCATTCGTGGTGAATGGGAACAGTGGCAGGAAGAAAACCGAGTTTCTGAAACTATCACTAGCGCTATTCAATTCATTACTACTGCTGAACCGGCTGAGCGCTTTACGGCTTTATTGCGAGTGATTGACCCCAATCAACAACCACCCCTGACGTTACAACAACTGGGGAGCCTGGCTAAACCCCTAAAGCAACAGGCACAACAAGCGTCTGAATCTGATACTGCTACAGATCTTGGGCAACTGGCCGCTGGGATTACGGCAGGTTTGGCATCTTGGCAACGCTTGGAAGATTATCTGGTCAGTTGGATTTATGACCAAAGTCGAGGCTCACTGGGATTTGAGGGCACTCCGCAACAGCGTGGCCCTTGGGGGCTGTGGGCGAAAAAGGTTAATAGCCCGTTACCCCAATCTTTATTTGAAACTCTAGCCCTAAATCAATCGTTCCATGAATGGGCAGATACTCAACCGAGTTTGGAACTAGACGCTTGGGTGGAATTGGCTGTAATTCTCCAGTGCTTGCAGCGAGGACTGGTGAATTGGTTCGATAAAATGGTATATGACTCCAAGATGGGAGCAAAGTTATCGATTTCTACCTTTATCGTATTTGCTGTCATTTGGTCTAGGTTAGCTAATGTTTTGAACGAAACAGCAATTAGTAGCTACGGGAATGCCATAGCAAATGGCTGTTTTCAGGTTTGTCTGCAAATTCTGCGTACCTTTGCCCAACGGGACTACTTCCCTCTCTACGGTGGTGTGTTTGCTAACTTTAGCGGCAACTATCTCCAAGATGCTCTGAATTACCTAGATGAACCCCTGCGGCAAGTAGACCGAACCGAGGAGAAAGCTCGGATTCTAACCTTGTTGGGTTATTCCCTTTGGTCCCAAGGAGCCTATGACCAAGCCAATAGCTTCCATCAGGAAGCTTTAGAGATTGCCCGTGAGGCTGGGGATAAACTGTGTGAAATTGCTAATTTCAATCACCTCAGTCGGATTTGTGTGGAGGAAGAGAATTATGCTGATGCCATTAACTATAGTCAACGAGCATTAATACTCGCTCGTCAAGCTGGAGACCGGTTAGGGGAAGCTAATGCTTTAGTGAATTTCGGCTACAGTGAAGTGTTTCAAGCTCAGGATAGCCAAGAAGCAGAAGTAGAAGTGTATGAAAGTGCTATTAACTATTTAGAACAAGGTCGATTATTGTTAGAACGATTGGGGGATTCCCCAGCAGGGAGTTATGGAGTTGGGCAAAGTAAAGCCTTGTGTTTCAGTAGTTTGGGAATTGCCCATGTGGTGGTTGAGCAGTATCAACAAGCGATCGCATTTTTAGAACAAGGCTGGCAAGCCGCCCAATTTTCTGGGGATTTGTACTTACAAGGGGTGAATTTGGCCTACCTAGCCCAAGCTTGCTACAGCCAGCAAGATTGGCAGAAAGTGATTTATACCGCTAGTTTAGGAGCCTATCTATTAGAGCAAATTGGGTCTGAAGATTGGCGCAAACCAGCTGGGTTGTTAAGTATTTTGCAAGGACAAATGGGGCAAGAAGGCTTCCAAACCCTTTTGGCACAGCAACGGTCAAAAATTATTCCTGTCATTGGCGTAGATGGCTATGACTATATTCCGGAATTGCTAGCAAAATATTTGGATTCAATATAAGTAGGTGCTAAAAATTAATGTCACATCATGAATCCAACCCTAACTAAGATCCTTCCCAGGTTTGGAACACAGATAAACCTGGCCGTGACAGTTGTTTTCTTAACTGCTGGAATGATCTCTAATGTCCAGGCTCAGTCATTGAACTTTGTTGATAATACCAATAGCAGTAAACGATTCTTTGAGGAAGGAAGAGAGCGGTTTGACACAGAACTTAAAAATCTGGTCAACAACAACCTTTCTTCCGCAGATACTATCCTTGAAATTAGTGATGAAGTTGTCAATCGAGAAGACATCTTGGAACTAGAAAATACTGAACAATTCCCCAATAATGGTGATAGCTTGAAATAATCAAGTGCGTAGGGTGCGTTAATGAAATGTAACGCACCGCCAGTACCTAGGGTGTGTTAGGGATGGGCTCACCCTGATTTTTAACTTCGTAGCCAGCCTTGGGATCGCCCCTCCCGTAACACACCGCCAGTGTATAAAAATTGTCTCCTCGATTGCTTCTTTGGGTAGTCCTCGACGAATATCAGCTAAACGATCTTCAAAAATTAATTTAATTGCATTATTCAAGCTTTCTTTGGCTTCTTCAACCGTTTCTCCTTGACCATTCGCACCAGGGATTTCAGGACAAATGGCCCAATATCCCCCTTCTGTTGCTGCCTCAATGATGGCGGTAAACTCTGCGTTCATAAAAATATCCTTATAGGTTTTATAGCCATTATATTTCCCATAAGCTACAAAGGGATACCCCTAAATCCCCCTTAATAAGGGGGACTTTGAGTGCGATCGGCGTTCGCGAAGCGTGGCCAAAGGCCTCAGCCGCGCCAAAGGCGATCGCACTATTTGATTTTTCCTTGGCTCTATCTACGCCAATTCGTTAAATTTTCATAGAGTTATAAAACAGAGGTCGCTTCAGAGATGAACCTTGCTGAATTTCTGACCAATCCCAACGTCCTTCAAATACTACTATTGCTAGAACTAGCAATATTTACCTGTATTATCGGACTTTTGATCAATCGCTTTGACCAGCAAAAAACTCCCCTTCGTAGAATAATAGTCTTTGCTGTATTGACAGGGTGTGGAGTCTTAGCTGCTGTAGGAGGACATTTAGTTTTTAAACCATCCGCACAACAGGATAGCGAGTGGTTCCAACAAGTCTACTGGATTTTAGGTATTGGTTACGTCTTCGCCTTACCTACAATTGGGTATTTGCTCACAACTAGGCCAGGAAACCCAACTCAAATCCCTAGACAGATTCCACAGGCAAAGTTAAAGCGATGGCGCAAGGACTTGCTGGGAGCAATGGCAGCTGAGGTTAACATGGGCCTCGATGACTCCCTGCACAATGACCACTTGATTCAGTTGGTAATGGCAGACAAGAGAGAGCAAGTGGGTCGTTCAGAGAAAATTACCGTTAATCCTAGCAAATCTCCTCCAAGGTTGAAACGGTTGCTCAATTTCTGTCGAGTAACTACGGAGTATGAACCAGGTCAAAAGGTTATTGAGGTATTTAACCAACAGGATATTGCCGGGAAACTGTTGATTCTAGGTGCCCCCGGTTCTGGAAAAACCACCATGCTGGTGACTACTCCCACATCAAATCAAAGATTATGATGTGGGCTTCTCAGATTCACAAATGAGACTTGCTGCTCCACGGCATCTTGTGCCGATTTACCACAGCCATTGAGCGGCAGTCCAACCGCCAATAATCCACGATTTAAAATGTTGATCCCGCTATTCCAGTCACGATCGACTTTGACGTTACAACTAGGACAGCAGTGAACGCGATCACTTAAACTTTTTTCGACTCTAGAACCACAGTTAAAACATTCGATACTTGTGCCGCGTGGATTTACTTCCTGAACTAACAAACCGCGTTTTACCGCTACTGTTTGTAATATTTCCAAAAATGCTCCCCAAGCTGCATCGTTTACTGACTTAGCCAATCTGGTTCTAGCAAGACCTTTTATGTTTAAGTTTTCGTGAACAATTAGGTCGTACTTGCTACACAACCAATGAGCGACCTGATAATGGAATTCTTTTCGGCATCGGGTGAGATGAAGGTGCATTAAAGCTACTTTGTGTTTAGCTTTATTCCAGTTTTTAGAACCTTTTACACGACGCGACATCACTTTTTGCGCCTCAGCTAGCTTGCCCTGAGCTTTTCTGTAAAACTGTGGAATAGGTACCGCTTCACCGTCAGATGTAACTAGAAATTTCTCCAAGCCAACATCGATTCCAATAGCAGACTTGATCGAGTCCACTGGTAAAATCTCCGGCACAGTATCATCTTTCATCGAGATACAACAATACCAACCATCAGCCTTTTTGACTACAGTGCATTGCTTAAGGGTAAATCCTACGCCCTTCGGCCAAGCTTCGCTAACAGGTAATGGGCGATGCATCACAACAGGAATTAACCCAATCCGACTCAGTTTTAAAACACCATCAACCAGATGTGATCCTGCTTTGGGACTGTTAATTCTAGGAAAAACAAACGATTGACCTTTGGTCACGCTGCGCGATCGAAGTTTTCCAGGTTTTTTAAACCTAGGTCTACCTCCACGCTTGCCATTGGCATCAGGTTTTAGGCATTTATCCCAAGCCTTATTGAGACGTTGCAAGTTAACTTGTTGAGTCTCTGCATAAATTTTTTTGTACTCAGGAAATAACCGCTTAGTTTCCTTGAGCGCTGCCTGTTGAGTGTAGTAATTTACCAGTTCTGGAATTTTACCAATTGGCTCATAACTCACGCTACACCTATCAATCGGACAACGGGTTCGACGAAGCCAATCAAGTCGTTGTCCCAAAGCGTAATTCCAATGGCGGCGCAACAATTCGAGCCACCTTTCCATGGTGAAAATTTGTTCAGGACTTGGCTTGATCCGGTAGCAGTAAGTGAGTATCATGTTTTTATTGTAGAATTTATCAAATAGGCATAAAAAGCAACTACACAAAAGAAAATAGGTCGGTATATCGTCTTACTGTACACATTGTACTAGTAACCAAATACAGACGACAAGTCATATCAGATCAAATTTTGATCAGGTTGAAGCAAATCTGTTCTGACACTTGCCTTAAATGGGACTGTAATTTAGTGGAATTCAACGGAGAGAGTGATCACATCCACCTGCTTGTTGACCTTAATCCTAAAGTCGCTCCAGTCAAGTTAATAGCAAATATAAAGACTGTGACCAGTAGATTAATTCGTCAAGAATTTTCTGATTACTTAAAACAGTTTTACGGAGACAAAAAGGTTTTCTGGACAGGTTCTTATTTTGTAGCTTCCTGTGGCGGCGTAACGATCGAGCAATTAAAGAGTTATGTCCAAAACCAGGATTCTCCGTCAGGCAATTCCCAAGGGGCTGTGTGCGGAACCTGCGTCCGCACTTTATACGCCCCGTCTCCCGCTAACCCTCTGGGTATAACGGGAGACCCCTTGCCTGTTTAGGTTGGATTTGGCCAAGGATTTAATTACAGGTGCCCAGGAGCAGCCAGACCAACCAATTCCAATTATAGCTGAACTTTCTGATTGGAAAGATAACAACCAGCCCATTGCTGAATGGTTAGCAGCTAATTTAAAGTTTCGTTATCATCTCCCCGAAGCCATTACTCAGGAGTGGATTAGCACCGGTCAGTTGTTACCTCTTCTCGATGGTTTGGATGAGTTGGGCTTAGAGCGACAGAAGTTATGTGTTCAGGAATTAAATCAGTTTCTAAAAGACATTCTTCAAGTTGTGGTCTGCTGTCGTGAAGAAGAATACAAAGCCGGTGAGCAAATTCTTAAGATGCGGGGAGCAGTCTGTCTGCAACCTTTGACGGATCAGCAGATAGAAAATTATTTAAATAGCTTAAACTGTCGGCACCTCTGGCCAGGAATTCAGCAAGATTCAGAGCGGTTGCTAGAGTTAGCAAGAATGCCCTTACTATTACATTTGATTTCCGTTGCTTATCCGGATGGGTTGAGGCGAGTAAAAAAAGAGTTTAAGGATCCTAAAGCAAAGGAAAATTATCAGCAGCAATGCCGTCAAAGGTTATTTCAGGATTACATTGAGCGTAAACTAAAGGAAAACCATGACCGTCACGGTTATTCAGAAGAGAAGACCAGGCGCTGGTTAGGCTGGCTTGCTAAACGATTGAAGGAACGACAACAAACCGAGTTTTTGATTGAGAAAATACAGCCAGATTTGTTAAAAAAATCCGAAACAAAGTGGTTGTATAAGCTGAGTGTTGGGTTGAGTGTTGGGCTGAGTGTTGGGCTGATCAATCCCCTAATATTGGGAATATTGGGGCTGATTTATGGACTTACCAATGGCCGCCTAATATTGGGGCTGATTTATGGACTTACCAATGGCCGCCTAATCTTCGGGCTAATCCATAGCCTAATATGGCTAATCAATGGCCTAATATTGGGGCTGATTGGAGGGCTGATTGGAGCTCTAATAGGCCTGATTTCAGGGTTATATAATCAGCAAAAGCCCTCTGAAATTAGTATATTTTCAGGACAAAAACTAATAAAAAACAAAATGAGTTTGATGAGCCGAGGACTTAGTGTTGGGTTGAGTGTTGGGTTGATTTATGGGCTGAGTTATGGGTTGAGTTATGGGCTGAGTTATGGGCTGTTTTTTTGGCTTAATGATAGGCTGATTGATGTGCTAAGTTATGGGCTGAGTTATGGGCTGTTTTTTGGGCTGAGTGTTGGGTTGATTGGAGAAGAAATAAAAACCAGAAATAAACGGAATCAGGGGATTAAAGAATCTGCTAAAAATACCGTTCTTAGTAGTTTAATTAGTTTGCCTGTAACCTTCTTGTTGTTTGTATTATGTTTTATAGCTTTGGGAAAGAATGTTAACCCATTTATGGCTTTAAGTCTTGGTGTTTGGATGGCAATGTTATTTGCCTTGATATTTGCTGGTATACCAGTGATTAAGTATTTCGTCCTCCGCCTAATTCTCTGGCGCAGTGGTTCAATCCCCTGGAATTACGCCGATTTCCTGAGCTATGCCACAGAACGCCGCCTGATCAAGCAAGTCGGTGGACGCTATCGATTCATCCACGATTTGCTGCGGGAGCACTTTGCGACAACAGGACTTACGCATTTGCCCCCTAAAGTCCCCCATTCTGGGGGACTTTGACATCAAACTACCCAATTATGATGCTGCTTGCAAATTCGTGAAACCCTTATTCTGCCGTAATCCGCTCCCCTCTCCCAACCTTGGGAGAGGGGCTGGGGGTGAGGGCTGATGAGGCTTCTTGGAATGTTCACGAAATATTTCGTTAACAACATCAAAATTAGGGAGCAAGGGGGCAAAAACAATTAAACTCCGTAAGTCCTATTCTTATTGATCCATCGGCAGACTGATATCCAAAAAAATTAGAAACTTAGCATCAGGCATGAGCCGTTTAAGAGGCTGCACATACCTCTTGGCATCACAATGGTTGTCGAACCGAGCGAAAACCACTGGTGCCATGGGTGGCAATAGCCTAACCATTACCCACGGGTATAGGCATCTATGGGACATAATAAGTGTATCTCCTTTAAGTGGGAGCCAGAGCCAGCCTTGGCCTGAGGAATATCCGTAGGCTGGCTCTTGCCGTCAATTTTAACGGGGACAATTTTATTGTAGCACAAAAATTATTATATTATAGCATATTTTGAAAAGTTTTGTAAAAAATTTTTGAGGGAGTCGGGAATCGGGAATCGGGAATCGTCAGAAAAGAAGGAAATGCAACCCAAAAGTCCCCCTTAAAAAAGGAGGAAATGCAACCCAAAAGTCCCCCTTACTAAGGGGGATTTAGGGGGATCCGAATCAGGGATTAACGTTATAATCCTGTTTAGATCAATTTCTCTGCTTTCGAGAGCAGAAGTTTCAGACAACTAGGGCAAAGTCTAGTCAGGCCTTTGGGTGGTGCGTTACGGGACGGATTGTTTTAAC
>WTKN01000386.1 GCA_011524395.1 Moorena sp. SS36440bin_2 | reverse complement strand
ATCAAAAATTGCCAAACTTATCATTATACCACGAAAGACTTTTGCAAGAGGTCTAATGAGTAATAGTCAGTCCACAGGATTGCCTCTTTGGGTGCAGCAAAGAGATACAGTTATCGCTAATGATGCTGGGGTTGAATGGCGAGAGGGCAAACGCCCTGATTATGCCCAAACTAATGAATTTCTTAAGAAAGGGAGTAAATTCAATCATCCAGAAGGGTCTTTGGAAGCGATCGCCCAAAACTTAGTTAGAACCTTCGAGATGGAAGCCTCCTATAAAGCTAATCCTGAGCAGTGGTTGTCTATTGTTGCCGACCAGTTTCGGATGAGCACTAACGGTGGACCAAAGTACAATGCCCAGACTGTTGCTGATGTCGGCACATACAACGTATTTCTTGGGGATACGGAACACTATCGTTCAACAGAGGAAACCTTTGAATCATCCATAAAAATTTTTCATAACGCTTTTCCCAATGGCTTTCTGTGGGAACTGATGGAAGTGCTTTCTGGACCTCCTAATGTCACCTTTAAGTGGCGGCATTGGGGCACGTTTAGCGGTTCGTTTAAAGGTCATGAACCCACAGGAGAAACCATAGAAGTTTTTGGAATCAGTATTGCTCGGGTGACTGAAGACTTGAAGATTGTATCCTTGGAGCATTTCTTTGATAACAGTTTGTTTCTCAAGCAATTAACATCAGGCTGTCCCTTCCACTCTTAAAATTTACATAAAATTAATCTTAGGGTGAGCAGTGCTTGATACCGATAATATTAGGTTAATATCAAGTTATTTAGCACTGCCCACCCTACATTTATAACTTACCTAATCATTCTTGGAATGGTCAAATTCATAAACGTAAAACAGCCGACTTAACCTTTTCAATGAGTAGCCTATGGTTGCTATAATAATTGCTCCCCCAATCCCTAGCCAGAATCCAGTTGGAGGTATTACTTTTAAGGGCGATATAGTCACAGCATCTGCAGTCATTGCCATCTTAAATGCTACAGCCCGGGCATCCATAACTATTCCGATTAATAAACAGAGCGCCGCTGCCCCATAACTGATTACCACAGCACGATTGATGTTGGTCAGAGCCTTTTGACAAACATCACAATCTTTAGTATGAGTTGACCACACATCAAAAAGCTTCTTTTTATCTAACTCAGGATTGGGAAGTTGATCATTGATACCTGAATCCCAAGGAATTTTACCTCCTGCTCTCGTTTTAAACCACTGACGAAAGGTGATGACCATTTTGTCTTGAGGATTCGGAGTATAAACTGCATCAAGCCAGTCTTGCTGTTGTCGTCGAGCCAAGATTTTTTCTTGGTAGTGAAGGAAGACTAAGTCTTGATGCAAAAATACTGAAGCCAATACATGACCTAACCAAATTGGCATTGGTAAGGCAAAAAATCCTAACCCTTCTGGTGTTTTTCCGGCTTCATTCTTGACTAATACCTGACAACCAATATGACGACACCAGCCAGGACGAGTAGGAATGGCATATAAGGCTAAGATTAATTTTCCACCATCGTTATAGCTGGTAACAATTCTCATATGACAGGGAGGTTGAAAGTCATGAACTGCTTCGGCTAAGGTATCAACGGTGGGGTTAATAGCAAAGGAAAATCCTTCTTGAGTGGATATTTCCCTAAGACCAGGCATATCATAATACTTGGCATCTTCATAACGACTACCCATAATACCGTGATGGGAAACCGGTACGTGAGCGGGATCAGCAACATTTTCCATGAAAAAGTCCCAGCCATAGGGCAAGTCGCGGATATTCCAGAATAGCTTGACTACTCGATCGGAATCTGATTCTAGTTCCGGAATTAAACGGGGTTTTCTAAACTGACTTTCCTGTTTAGCCTTGGTTCCCGATTCTGGCCATACCCAGAGTAAACCTTGGTTTTCTTGAGTTGGATAGGCAACAGCACAGGATTTAGGATTCGAGCAGTTTTTAACTTCAGTCTCCTGGTCTTGGGATTGAGGAATACTGACACAATTTCCTTGAGCATCGAAACGCCAGGCGTGATAAGCACACAATAACGTTCCATCAGACTCCACACGCCCTTCAGAAAGAGGAGCTAATCGATGGGGACAAAAATCTTCAAAACAACGCCATTTACTAGACCCATCCCGCCATAACACTAGCTCTTTACCGAGTAACTGTATTCTGTGAGGACGAGATGGCGCGAGGAATTCAACAACGGCTACTGGATACCACTGCTTTGTCCATTGAAATGTTTCCTCTTCTTTAAAGTGAACTTGTTCCCTTGACTTATCAATACTTTCGTTCAAATTAGTTAAATTGGCTTCAATCGTCATACTTTTCGGGAATACTTTGTTCACAAAGATATAGCAATTCTACGACTTGTGAGGTACAAATATCTGGGTTTTAGGGAGCAGGGACTGAGGCCGTAGGCCACGCTACGCGAACGGAGCAGGGAGCAGGTAAGAGAGAAAAGGCAAGAGCCAATAGTCAAACAATACTGTGTACCTCACAGTATTGTTTGACTATTTTACCTATTTTAGCTATTTTAGACTTTATGTCTAGTATTTTTTCCTAAAAAGTGATGAAAAACCTTGGAGCATATGAGGCAAAAAAATGTTTTGGTGAACTGTTGGATTTAGCTCGAAGAGAGCCAGTACAAATTACTAAAAAAGGACGTAATGTCGCTGTTGTTATTTCTATAGAAGAATTTGAAAGGTTATTAGAGTTAGAAGAGGAACTTATAGCGATTAAAGCTAAACAAGCACAACAAGAAGGATTTATTGGGGTGTCAGAAAGTGAGCAGCTTTTGGAGGATATTCTATAGAAATTATTATTTGGTTGAGTGACAAAGCTTATCCTTTTAAGGCAAGAGGCAAGAGGCAAGAGGCAAGAGGCAAGAGGCAAAAGGCAAGAGGCAAAAGGCAATATTAAAGATAGTTTTCAGGGAATCAGTGTCCCAAAAAACTGTACCTCTTATTAAGTCATAAAAACGCTATAAAATAAATGATGATGAAGATAAATCGTAGGGTGGGCAGTGCTCGAAACCGATCAGTAAGCCATGTCATCGGGGGAAAACACTGCCCACCGACAGGAAATTGACTGGGCTACTCCACCGCACTCAAACGCGATTGGCCGTAGGCCACGCTACGCGAACGCACTAAATTTTTAATAATATTAAGGAGCGTAGGGTAGGCTGTGCTCAAAACCGATCAGATTAGCTTTTCATCGGAGGAAAACACTGCCCACCACCAACAAAAAAAGGAAAAAAAAAGTTACTTCAAGAAATCATAACACAATTGATCCCACTGGTGGGGAGTGCTGGCGGACTAATTGAAAAGCTGATCATCGCCAAGGTCAGCACTGTCCACCCTACTCTGCTCTGTGATCTCTGGTGGGCAGTGGTTGATCCCAATTGAAAACCTGATCATCGGCAAAGTAAGCACTGCCCACCCTACATCTAAAAGCGATCGCACTCCCGACTCCCGACTCCCGACTCCCGGAATATATTACAATCTGTAAAGAAACTGAAAGGATTAAGGGAGAATGCGCTTAGCAATCGTTGGTGCGGGGCTCGCGGGCATGGCCACAGCAGTAGAGTTAGTGGATGCTGGTCATGAGGTGGAAATTTTTGAATCCCGTCCCTTTGTGGGGGGAAAGGTGGGCAGCTGGGTAGATAAGGATGGCAATCACATCGAAATGGGGTTGCATGTCTTCTTTGGCTGCTATTACAACCTGTTTGACCTGATGAAGAAGGTGGGAGCGTTCCAGTTTCTTCGTCTGAAGGAGCATACTCACACCTTTATTAATCATGATGGACGCAAGGGTGAGCTAGACTTTCGCTTCATTACTGGTGCTCCCTTTAATGGCCTAAAAGCTTTTTTCACCACCTCCCAACTCTCCCTCCAGGATAAGCTGCAAAACTCCATTGCCCTGGGGATTAGCCCTCTGGTGCGTGGCTTGATAGATTTCGATGGCGCAATGAAAACGATTCGTGACCTAGATGCGGTCAGTTTCGCTGATTGGTTTCGCGGTCATGGTGGTTCCGAGGGTAGTTTAAAGCGGATGTGGAATCCCATTGCCTATGCTCTGGGTTTCATCGATACCGAGAATATTTCTGCCCGTTGTATGCTAACCATATTCCAGTTATTTGCGGCTAGAACCGAAGCATCGGTACTACGAATGCTGGAAGGCTCTCCTCATGAGTACCTCCATAAACCAATTATTAACTATTTAGAGGAAAGAGGAGCAAAAATCCACACTCGCCGCCAAGTCAGGGAAATTCTGTTTACCGAAACCCCAGAGGAAACCCGAGTCACTGGTTTAGTGATTGCCAAAGGGGAAACCGAAGAAACCATCACTGCTGATGCCTATGTCTGTGCGGTTGATGTGCCTGGTGTTCAACGGCTGTTACCGAAATCATGGCGCAAGTGGTCCGATTTCGATAATATCTACAAGCTTGATACGGTACCAGTGGCCACGGTCCAACTACGATTTGATGGCTGGGTCACAGAGCTTCATGATGCCGAGAAACGCAAGCAACTCCAAGAAGCAGCAGGGATGGATAATCTACTGTATACTCCCGATGCTGACTTTTCCTGCTTTGCTGATTTAGCACTCACTAGTCCTGGTGACTATTACAAAGCGGGTGAAGGGTCACTGATGCAGTTGGTACTAACCCCAGGAGACCCATTTATCCGACAAAGTAATGATGCGATCGCAAAACATGTGCTTCACCAAGTCCATAACTTGTTTCCCTCCTCACGAGACTTGACCATGACCTGGTCTAGTGTCGTAAAACTCGCTCAGTCTCTATACCGGGAAGCCCCTGGCATGGACCCCTATCGCCCTGACCAAAAGACACCAATCCCTAATTTCTTCCTAGCCGGTAGCTATACCCAACAAGACTATATCGATAGTATGGAAGGAGCTACCCTATCCGGGCGTCGTGCTGCTAAGGCGATTGAGTCTTTGGTTAATTGAAACAGCGAACGGCGTTGCTGAATTAAGGAATGAAGCGCGATCATCTGGTTTTATTAAAGCCCCCGTTGGTTCCCCAAATTTGAAGGACTTTGAGCATTTTGTTCCCCCCAATTATGCGGTGCGACCAGTGCTAATTTAATTTGCACTGGTCGCAACCGGTGAGGTTACACAAATCTCCTTAATTCAGCAACGCCTGAGAAGTTCAGTCTTAATGCTGTATTGGATTTTTGGCGCAGGTATACCAACCGAAGTATAGTTTAGGACAAAGTATTTTGGGTTAAAGAGACCAGGAAATAGGTACTTTGGAGCCGAAATATGTCTTAAGCTTTACTTCGACTGCTATATCTCCTTCCATAGGCTATGCGCTACCCCAGGAGCCCAATTTGGATCACCGTTGTAAGTATGAGTCTGAAGACACTCGTACGATTTACCTTCATAGGTAACTTTGTCGCCTTGGTTGTACGTGGTACCTACAACACCCTGCCATTCAGGATAATTAGTATTTTGAGGGTTTGTTCCTGTGTTACCTAATTGAGTGTTGTTATCAACTGGGTTTGTGGTACTCACACTGTTACAGGTACCAAAGCAAACATCGCTAGTCGAATAGAATGCTTCACCACTATCACAGCGTTGCCAAACACTGTAAATAACATGGTGGCCAGTCCTGGCAGGAAGGTTAACGGGTATAGAGTAACTCTCAGGCTCTGCTGGGGATGGAGGAGTCCTTTTTAGTAATTCTAGACTGTCCCAAGTTAACGCTTGACTCGGGTTCCAGTTATCCTTTGTGATATAAACCTCATAGTACCGGGTGGCGTGAGGAGCAGTTATTTTCCAGGTAACATTAAATTCGCCAGCAGAAACGGCAGTGGTGCTCCAATCCGATCTAACTAGGTCCATCCCAGCATATTTGTCACGGTCACCGCTGGCAAGATGTCCATCTGTCACAAACTCCTTGTGATTGCATTTGTCATTTTCATTGCATATGTTAATAGCACTATCGCATGGGATGTTAGGTTGGTTAATTTCATTCCAATCGTAGAACGGCTGAGAGCCGCCTATGTCTTTAGCAGCCTTACAAGCATCTGAAGTAGGATTTTCGGGATTGTTGTTGTAGCAATAGTATATGCGACTTATAGGATCAGACACCGTGCCATGGGCGAATGCAGGTTGAACTTGAACAAAAAAAAGTAAAGCAAAAACAATTGCTAAAATCGGATTCTTCATGATGGTAGATGGAATTTGGAAATCAACGTGGAACTACAAGCCATAGCCATGGTTAGATGGAAATTAGAAATCTAACCGACTATGGGATGAATCAGCTAGCAAAAATCCTATGACTTTGCTGAAGTGAGTTGAGTGCATCTCACGAGCATTGTTTACCAAAAGCCTTATGCAAGTGAGATATTCTATGCCGTTTATGAGTATACCATGACAGACTGTCAAAGAAGTCATTTTAGTGATTTTCAAGAGCATTATTGCCCAAAAACCTGATAATACAAGGCTTTAAAGGAAAAAGATTCCAGTGCTTTTGTTGACAAATACTTATGCAAGTGAGATATTCGAGTCCGTTTATGACTATAAGTACCTAAACAAAATTAATTTCCTACTACGAATCTCTGTAAACCTTACATCGTAAGGCTTTGAGTTTTGCAAAATGTGTAATTAATTTTGTGCACCTGCTTACCATGACCCATGGTAAAAGATTCTAAAATTACCTTAAAATGTTAAGTTTTTAGTTTTAATTCACTCATATGGTGCTACGGGCAAGTCAGCAAGGTTCTTGCGTCAGAAGTCAAAAGTAAGCTAGACTCACGTTTCGGAGTTTAGGAATTTCCTAATCTAAATGCGTAGTGCTATGATTAAGTTTTTTAACTATACCAACTTCATCTAAAACTACTTCTCCCGATCTCCGGATCTCCCCATCTCCCGATCTCCGGATCTCCCGACCCTTCCGATATAATCACTAAAACTTGAGGAATCTAAAAGCCCATGTCTGATTGGCTGGAACATAGTGTACAAGTTGAAGTAGAAGTTCCCATAGAGTTAGCGTGGGAGCTTTGGTCGGATTTAGAGCAAATGCCGCGCTGGATGAAGTGGATTGACTCAGTGGAAGTCCTAAAAGAGGATCCTGATTTATCCCGCTGGAAACTTGCCAATATGGGCTTTGAGTTTAGCTGGCTCTCTCGTATTCTGAAATTAGTTCCACATCAGATTATTCAGTGGGAATCAGTAGATGGTTTGCCCAATCGAGGTGCAGTGCGCTTCTACGACCGTAAAGATAGCAGTATCGTTAAGCTGACCATCGCTTACGGCATTCCCGGCATTCTTGGTCAGTTAATGGATAACTTATTTTTAGGTAACTTAGTTGAGTCTACTATCCAGGAAGATTTAGAACGATTCCGGGATTATGCTTTGAAGGTGAAAGGGTAGGAGTGGGGAGATAGGAGAAGGCAAAAGGCAAAAGGCAAAAGGCAAAAGGCAAAAGGCAAAATTTGACGTGCATTAGCTTTTGAGGTTGTATCAATGTCAAACACCTTAATGCGTAGTGCTATATCAGAATCCCTATAAGCCCGTTTGTATTTGACATGTAAACCTTAATGGTCTTTTTTGTATTGGACAAGAAAACTCGGGATCTATTTCCCCTCTTGCCTCTTGCCTCTTGCCTCTTGCCTCTTGCCTCTTGCCTCTTGCCTCAAGAAGTGTATTTACAACCAACAGACAAACGCTATACAAACCTTCATGTTTCCCCAGCATGGTACGAACTACGAACCAAAGGACCGGAACGAACATGGGCAAACCCCATATCCCGTGCGATCGCACCTAGCTCATCAAACTCTTCCGGTGTCCAGTATTTTTGTACCGGCAGATGTTGGAGAGAGGGACGCATATATTGACCGAGGGTGATGCGATCGCATCCAATTTTACCTAAATCCGCCATCGCCTCAATCACTTCTGCTTTGGTTTCCCCATGGCCCAACATTAATCCGGACTTAGTGGGAATGGCGGGATTGAGTTGTTTGACAATGCTGAGCACATCTAGCGATCGCTGATATTGTGCTCCCCGGCGCACCTTGCCCTGTAGCCGCTGCACTGTTTCAATATTGTGGTTGTAACAGGCTGGCTTGGCCTCCACCACCGTGGCTATCCGTTGCTGTTGCAACTCTGCTGAGGTTTGATCCTGCTCACCTTTACCCCCCCAGAAATCTGCGGTTAGCACTTCTATTTCAGTACCTGAATTGAGTTGGCGGATCGCATCCATGGTAGCCACAAACCAACCGGCACCCTGGTCTGGCAAATCATCCCGAGCCACAGAGGTCAGCACCACATACCGCAACCCCAATAACTGTACGGATTCCGCTACTTTCTGGGGCTCCTCTGGGTCTAGGGCCATGGGAGCATGACCTTTATCCACTTGACAAAATGCACAAGACCGTGTACATGTCGGTCCCATCAACAAAAATGTAGCAGTTTTCTGAGAATAGCACTCACCTCGGTTCGGGCAACGTCCCTCTTCACAAATCGTGTGAATCTGCCGTTGTTTAATAATCCGCTGCACCGTTGAGATGTCACTAGCATTACCAATCGGACGTCGCAACCAAGACGGAAGTGCAGTAATTTCTGAACGCCATTGTTTTTGTGTAGTCATGGGGAGATAGAATTAAGAATTAAGAATTAAGAATTAAGAAATATACATTGGGTAGTGGTACACAAGTAGCAATTTTAACACCCAAAACCTTGACGTTTACCGTAGCGTAATCCTTACATCTTGAGCACTTCCAAAAATTTTCAATTCACCATTCTTAATTCACCATTCTCAATTCACCATTCTTCATTCTTCATTATCCTTTTGCTCGACGATACCAACCCACAATCCGGTGAGGAGAAACCCCCAAATGATAAGCAACGATCACCAGTTGGTTAATTAATGTCGTTTTCACAACCCCTAAGGTTTGCCAGCGGCGTCCTGATGTTAAGACAGGTTGACTAATGATAGTTATTTTACCTAAGTTGCGGAGGCGTCGCATCAAGTCAAAATCTTCCATAATCGGTAGATTAAGAAAACCACCAAGGTCTGTAAACACCTTAGTCTTAATAAAGATAGCCTGATCACCGTAAGGCAAAGAGCAAAAACGCGATCGCAAATTCACCATCCCTTCAATCAGCCTTACCCCCCGCAGGTTAGCATCAATGGCTAATTCAAAAGCACCAGCCACGGTGTCATAGTCTTGTAACCCTTGGCGAACTAAGGTATCAAATCCTTTTGGTAAACGGGTATCAGCGTGGAGAAACAGCAGAATATCTCCGGTAGCCACCGCAGCCCCAGCATTCATTTGACTAGCGCGACCGGTACCAGCAGCTATAATCTTAGCACCCAGTGATTGTGCGATCGCAACGGTTTGATCATCACTGCCCCCATCTACCACAATCACTTCCACATTAGACGCTTCCCTAACCGTAGCCAAAGTATCAGCTATGTGACTAGCCTCATTGAGAACCGGGATGATAATGGAAATTTTTACTATCACGCAACAGCTTTAGCATTCTTTCTGACAAATTAGCATTGCTGAGTAGCAAATAACCAATCTTCCATTAATTTCTATCCATATCTGGACATTTATTACGTAGTAGCAGTATAATAAAAGGTAAACTAGGTGGTCAGCGGTCAGCGGTCAGCGGTCAGTGGTCAGCGGTCAGCGGTCAGCCTTCAGCAGTCAGCAGTCAGCTTATTTTACTGAAAAGCACCATCTGTAGTGTGGAACAGGCTTAGTGGAACAGGCTTCTAGCCTGTGACAACCTAACTCATAAGCTGTTCGCGTAGCGTGCGCGTAGCGCAATCACTGATAGCTGATAGCTGACGGCTGATAGCTGATCACTGTTCGCGTAGCGTGCGCGTAGCGCAATCACTGATAGCTGATAGCTGATAGCTGACGGCTGACGGCTAATAGCTGAATAAACTCAATTGAAATAAGGTGAGAAATCCAACATGTCAGGGTTAACCATTAGTATTGGAGAAGCAGCCAGTGAGCTAGGGGTCTCAGTTAAAACCTTAAGGAGGTGGGCAGACGCAGGAAAGATTAGGTCACAACGTTCTCCCAGTGGGCATCGGCGATTTTATGTAGCTGATATCAAACACATTACACCACGGAATGTCGGTCAGATCGATGATCGCATAACCATTAACTATGCCCGTATTTCAAGTCAAGATCAAAAAGAAGACTTAGTCAAGCAAATCAAGATTTTAGAGTCTTTTAGTACTGCTAATGGTTGGCAGTATGAAACAATTCAAGATTCAGCTTCCGGAATCAATTCCCAAAATAAAGGCTTACAGAAACTGCTCAAGCGCATCATGCAGGGGAATGTTGGCAGAGTTGTCATTACTCACAAAGATAGGCTGCTTAGAGTTAGCGCTGAATTAGTCTTTGCTATGTGTGAAGAATTCAATACAGAAGTAATAATTATCAACAAGTCATCAGAAGATATCAGCCTTGAACAAGAATTAGTCAAAGACATGATGGAGCTGATTACAATCTTTTCAGAAAAACTCAATAGTGCTAAGAGTTCCAGAATGTAAGTTATCAGCTATCAGCTATCAGCTATCAGCTATCAGCTTATGGGCTACATCATAGGCTAGAAGCCTGTGCCACGATTCCCGATTCCCGATTCCCGATTCCCGATTCCCGATTCCCGATTCCCGATTC
>WTKN01000274.1 GCA_011524395.1 Moorena sp. SS36440bin_2 | reverse complement strand
GTCAGGAGTAATGGGTAAGTTCTAAGACATTGGAAATGTTACAGATTCGTAATCTTTAGTGATAAATACTCACCGGATGAGATAATAATGTAAATAAATATTACATTTTGTTAGATAATGATTAGAGTATTTACAGATTTTGACGGTCCGATCATGAATGTGTCGGAGCGTTACTATCGGGTTTACCAGTTTTGTCTCAAAGAAATCCAACGGCCTAACCAGCCAATCCTGCCCATGTCCAAGGCAGAGTTTTGGCAGTGCAAGAGGGGGCGTGTTCCGGAGATAATTATTGGTATTCGTTCAGGTCTCGATCCCAGCCAAGCTGAAGCATTTGCTCAGCTGCGCCGTCAAACTGTACACACTCTGCCCTACTTGGTTCATGATCAACCGGTTCCCGGAGCTATAGATGCCCTGGAAAAATTACAAGAAGCAGGTGTAGATTTAGCTGTCATGACCATGCGTCGGGTCCGAGAGCTTGATGAAGCCTTCAGTCGCTTAGACCTGGAGAAATTTTTTCCCCCTAACCGACGGTATTGCCTGAGCAACGACTATGTTAAGACCGGTGACACTAAGGATAAACCTTTGCTAATGGCAAAAGCCCTAAAAAAACTCCCAGCTGCGTCTGATGTCTGGATGATTGGCGATACAGAAGCGGATATAGTGGCTGCTAAAACCCACGGTATTAAAGCAATTGGAGTTTTATCTGGAATACGCGATCGCGCTCAACTCAATCTCCACGAACCAGATTTTATCGTCAATAATCTCGCTGAAGCGGTAGATTTAGTTCTAGACAAAGCACTGCTACAAGCCGTATGATTGTGCCATTTTAGCTAATCCGGCTAGAGCCAGACCTACGCCTGACCCTCGGTCAGGGTGGGACAAAATTAACTGTAAAAGTTCAAGTCATTTTTGATTTCAAAAAAGCTATGGCTATGGTGGTGAGATTGTCTGAAAATTCAAGTTATCATATCACTAACTAGCTGTGCAGACAAGGGAAATTGGGATCAGGAAACAGACAGGGTTTGATAAACTTTAATTTTCTTAACACACTTAAAAAAATTGGCTCTCTAGCCTGTGGCTATGAAAATTTTTTATAAAATAATAATTTTTATAAAATAATCGCCCTAAAGTCTTGACTTGCAAGGCTTGTGGTTATTAAAAAAAGCAATTTTTATGAAAATTGCTTTTCATGGCCATGATGCAGTCGCTCCCCATGATCGACTGGCGTGGTTTCCACCGGGCAAACCCAGGCAAGGGTAGAGACGTTTAGGATATATCATATCAAGGGGAAAAGCACGACTACGAGACAACGAACGTGCTTTTGGAGGCACATCCTGATCCTCAATCCCCCATCCCCATGTTCAACGTAAAAAGCAACTAATCAGCCACAGCAATACAAATGTCACCAATGTAGCCAGTTTTTCTGTTGTCAAGTCTAGGTTGGTGAATTGGATTCCCAGAGAATTCCCCAGCAAACTCCCCAATCCCACACCTAAAAACAGACCTGCCAGGGTTAGCAACACCGCACGACCAAATTGTTGTTCTTTCCGATTGAGAAAATAGATCGTGAATCCAAAGCCTATAGCCATCACCAACGGCAAAATTGACTCTGCCGATGAGGTGTAAAGCACAGTAGCACTGCTTAAGATTAAGAACACTGCACTCGGCCAGATCATGTCTTCTCTTGTCGGAGTATCCCACAACCGTTTAAGCCACTCAGGAGAGTTATTAACTGGTGTTTGGGGAAAACTCGGTGGAGCTTGAGAAGCCTTCTCTGGGAAACGAATGCGATCAGGAACTTTAATCTTTCCTTCCTGGCGCATCCTAAGTCGATCCATAATAATGGCATCGTAGGCCGCCTCTACGGTATCTAAAAGCTTTTGGTTACCACGATGCTTTTGCATCAGGCGACCTTTGGCATCCTGAATTTCATCAAAGGACGCTTCTTCCGTAACCCCAAGCTGATCATAGGGATTGTTATCACTCATTCAAGACCTCCGAGACATCCCTTGTTTTCACATCCCTTCTTTTCATTAGTATGACAGCAACTTTAAACTAGTTATGTATATGTTAAGGTTAGGCACGAGAAACTCTCAACCATACTCTGGGTAACCATTGGTCACAGAGTAGTCTTGGTTGAGGGTGGTGCTAATGCCCCTGGGTGCTAGTGTAGCTTGATCTTAAAACAGCAGTGCCGCAGTGAAGTCAACACAATGCCGGTGCATCTCAGTTTTGTTGCCAAATCACCGGAGAATTCCTGAATAATGTTAGAACCGTTAGTAAATCCATATAGACCCATCAAGGCTATGGGTTTTTTGCTCTTTAGAAGAAGAAAAAAAGACTTTTTGCCGTGGTTCGGGAAGTCCTACTATGGGGGAATTTTGAAAATAACTGATCTGCCTATGCAATTTACCAACTATTGGCATTGCGTAATAATCTGAGGATAATTGTCTACAATGCCCAACAGCACCGTTGGTGTCAAAACACTCTGCGTCTTAAATTTGTGATCCCGTTTTCCGTGGAAAGTTATGACCGCCGCCAAGATTCTTGTCGTAGATGACGATCCGGCAATCCGAAATTTAATTCTACGCTTCTTAAGTCAAAAGAATTTTCAAATGCAGGCTGCTCAAGATGGCAAGACGGCTCTTGCCACATTTGAGCAATTTAATCCAGATTTAGTCATTCTGGATGTTAATTTGCCTGACGCCCTTGGCTACAACCTGTGTCAGCAAATGCAGAGCCGCACTGATGTCTTTGTCCTCTTACTCACCAGTCGGTCGGATGCTGCTGACAAAAATCAAGGATTTCAACAAGGTGCTGATGACTACATCACCAAGCCCTTTGATTTACAAGAGCTAGAAAATCGAGTTAGAGCAATTTTGAAACGGAAGCGGGCTGTTACTGCTACTGAAGCAGAACGCCTAGTCTTCGAGCATTTAGTCATCGATCCAGGGCGCAGGGAGGTAACTATTAACGAAATACTTATCCCTCTGACTGCTCTGGAATTTGATCTACTTCATTTTCTGGCCTGTCATCCGGGTCGGGTCTTGCGCCGTTCTGAGTTAATCCAGGAAGTCTGGGAGTACGATTATGTGGGAGATCAGCGAGTAGTTGATGTCCATATCGGTCAAATTCGCCGGAAAATAGAGGTTAATTCCAGTGACCCTTCCTTAATTCAGACAGTTCGAGGTGTTGGCTACAAGTTTGAGGCCCCTTCTGCTAAGAAGAATGAGAAAAATGGTAAATCTAGTAGCTAACTCATTATTGACACTCCACGACTAGTAAAACCCCTTGCTCGTGGAGCGTCAATGGTTGCCAAGGCAATCGACCAATGAGGTACTGGATTAGAGTTCAAGAGTCATCTAGTACAGCACGGCGGAAATTAATATACGATTCAAAAATAGCAACACGCTTATGTAATAAGCATGCAAGAATTGTTAATATCATAATTTTTAATTCCCCGGAGCAGTACTAGTCATCATCCCTGCTTGGGTATAGCCTCTTGCTGAAGTTGCTCGAAGTCCCTAGGATTAGCTTTGTTGAGAAGACGTCGTAGCATGATTGTTTGATTCTGCTGTAGCAACTTCTGCTGTAGCAACTTCTTTGGTGGCAATTTTCTCAGATTCACTTGGGGTAGGGGTGTTCAGCCCTTGCTCTATCTGTTGTGCCTCTAGCTTAAACTGATTTTCAAACTCCTTGGAAGCATCTTGAAAGCCTCTAATCGCTTTACCCAGACTACGACCAATTTCTGGCAACTTCTTAGGGCCAAATACTAATAGGGCAATGACCATAATCAACGCCATTTCCGGTAAACCCATACCAAAAACGTTCATTATATAACCTCCTGGGATTTGTCAAGTTCTGGTTTGCTGTTAGCTGGTTTGCTTTTACTAGTTTGCTGTTCTTAGTATTCCACATTTGACCCAAATTGACCGCTGCCAGCGTTGAACGCTCGCCAGTTGAACCCTCGCCAGTTGGACCCTTGCCAGGGAGTCATCCCACTGACTTCCAAGCGTATCCGTTGTTGTCAAGAGCATAAAAAAACCCGGACAAGCCGGGAGGGAGCTGAAATTTTAGTGATTAGGATTTGAGGCAGGGAGTAGACTACTGCCCTAGGCTTGTCCAATCAACATTGAAACCTTGAATGAGGATTGATTTGTTGTAAATCTGCAAAATAATCAGCAAAAAGACGAAAAATAGCCCCATAAAGACTCCCATTACAGGGGTAGTGCCCCAACCTGGGGCAACTTTGCCATATTCCGAGTTAAGGGGTTTGAGAATATCTCCTAGCCGAGTTCTTTGTGCCATGGGTTAATTGAGATTTATGTTAATTGAGATTTATGTTATTGACATCTCCCCCGTGCGAGGGATTGCTCCCACGGGGGATTCTAGAAGGTGGCGAAGTTGCAGCTTGAAACCGTGCCACTTCGCTTCAAGTCCGATAGGATCCACTTAGAGATTTAAACAGAATCGTACCGGTGCGGGAGTGTCAAAGCTCCCCTACCTTCTTAAGATTATAGACACGTAGGGTCAAAACCCGTTCTCCATAGGAGACGCGGGGCGCGTTGACTTCGCGTTCGGACTCCTCCTTAGAAATAAGGGGCTATCACGACGAGCGGATGTTTGATATTAGCTTACACTAAGGAGGCATTAAACCAAAGACATATATACTCTACGCGCCAACTCACCTTTTCCCAAGACAACTAACACACTGTTAACACAGTACCTGAGATTTTTCAAGCCTACCGTTTACAACAACTAATCTTTTTTAAGATTAGTTGTTTACAAACTTAGACATTAGTTGATCAAAACATCAGTTTGTCAATTAATGTCTAAGTTTGTCTAGTAGTTATAGGTTTGGAAACGTATCTTAACAGTATTAAAATTCTGTGGTATTCTTAAAAAAAAGCAATAAACTTAAAATTTGTTAACACAACATCAAAAAAAGCTACGATTGACTCTAAATCTACTTCTGACAATAGATACCGTTTAGCTCGCCTTTGGCGTGATAGTTCAAGCACAGGTTGGGGTATGCCCTGCCATGCTCTTTATCTAGAGATAACTAAATTTATAAGTTTGTCTAGATTTTAGAGAGTCAAAAAGAGAACACAGACTCCTATAGCGATGCAGTGCCCTGAGGGGGAGGCAGCGCGGTCTTGGTGGTTTACCCCATGAGCGACTGGCGTTCCACGGCGCTTTCAGCGATGCAGGTGACCCACCCAGATCGATGCGCCATGACCAACTGCAATGGTTTAACCCACGAGGGACTGCATCAACACACACACTTATATTTGATTTGAGCCATGGAACCCGCAATAGTCCTTAGCATTGTTATTCTTGTTTTTGTTATCGGTATTACTGGTATATCGATTTATACCGCTTTCGGACCCCCTTCAGCGGAATTAGTCGATCAGTTCGAAGAACATGAAGACTAATATCATCGTGTTCCATTCCAACGGGGATAGTTACCCAATTTTTTAGGTAACTATCCCCGTTCTTCTAGGACGGACTCAGACTCTAGAAAATTGGTAGCCAGAACAAATTGTCCAGCCCTTCTACGAGCTAGGGCAACGACTTCTTGATTCAAGGCAGCTTAACCCTGAATCAAGAAGTCGTTGCCATCAGGAACTTGATCTTTTCCTGGTCGTCCAGGCTGATTGTAGTAAGGGAGTGGCACAACTTCTATCTGAGTGAGGCGATGATAGCGCAGTTGTTTGTTCCAATCTTCTGCTGCTGCCATGGCATCAGGACCAAAGGCTTGGGTTTCGCTTTTCTAAGTGCTTGAGCTGATGCATGAGCTTTCTTATGATGCTGTGGTTCAATTCCCTCTAGGAGTAAGATGTCCAGTGGCTTTGCCCACAAAGAATTTTTCGCTCCAAGTACAGGGGAGCGGTCACTAAGCCCAACCCATTGAGAATCATCGCTTTGACTGCTACTCCGGCACTGACAATTTCTTGGGGGTGGCTTCCGATTTCTTGATTAATTTGTTCCACTAGTCCCAGTTCCACTAGTCCCATTTGATCAATTATCCCAGGCACTATGCCGCAGTGGTCAAGATGTTGTACTCTAATTGAAGATGCTATTAGTTTATTGAAACTCCCATCACGCTCATCATGGGATTATACTGTTCCCATAGCGGATCCAAAGGATCTAGAATTCTTAAGAGTAGAAAACCCTTAACAGCTGATCTTGCCCAGCCTCTAGACCCTCGGAATAAAAAAAATCATTGGGCTTACTTTTTCAAAATTTTTCTTGGTTTACCCTTTTAGCAGCGATGCAGCAAGGTCTTGGGGGTTTCCCCCACTCGCGCTTTGCATGGCTGAGAGAGGCTTTTTAGCTTGGGAATAAACCGGCACTTTTTACAGCGCTATAATGCGTTTATTCTAGCAAGCACTTTAAGGAAACCCAATAGATCCAGTCCCCAATTCCTCTCCCGTTATACCCATAGGGTTAGGGGGAGAGGAATTGGGGTAGACAGATGGTTCAAAAATATCATAGCTCTCCCCTCCAACTTGCGGAATGTAGGAACTATCAGTGAACCGCTACCGTTAGGTAACAGACAAAGCAGTCTCTTAAGCATTGAAGGTAGATTAAAACTTAATCGTTAAACTGTTGTCGTGTTCATTGAGTTCGGAGCCTTGAGGAGCCGGAATTTGCACGGTAAATGTAGTCCATCTCTGAGAGCTTTCTACCTGAATGATGCCGTCTAGCTGCTTGACTAGCTCCTTGACCAAAGCTAGACCTAATCCTGTACCACCTCGCTTCCAAGGATCAGCATTAGGAATGCGATAGAACTTATCGAAGATGTGGGGTAATTCCGTATCAGCAATCTCAGCTTGATTGCTGATTTTAAATATTACCTTGGGTACATTATCAGATGGGATCAGATCCTGATTGTTTTGGTAAAAAAACTCAAGAATAATCTGCCTGTTGGCTGGAGTATATTTACAAGCATTATTGAACAGTTCTGTCACAATTCGCCCGAAGCTGGTCTTGTCAATCAAAACCGATGGCAAATTATCTGACAAAGTCAACTTCAGGATTTGCTGTTGTGCCTGGATACGGGAGCAAAAGGAATCAATGATTCGGTGTAACCAGATTTTCAAGTCTACTACTGTTCGCGAAACCTGATAAGAGGCGGTTTCTAAACGCTGCAAGTCGAGTAAATCGTTGATTAGTTCAATTTCTCTGTAACACTCAGATTCTAAAATCTCTGTATACCGCTGTCGTCGTTGACTCTCTGGAGCAATTTTGAGCATCTGTATTGCCATTTTCATATTGGATAGAGGTGTGCGCAGTTCATGAGAAACGGTACTTAAGAAATCATCTTTGAGGATGTTTAGTTTCTGTAGTTCCTGGATTCTCTCTCGTAGTTGTTGGGTACGCTCGAGTACTTGCCGTTCTAAGTCGGTGTTAAGGTTAGCTAGCCGCTGATAAAGCTGGCCTTGCTGAATTGCGATCGCAAGTTGCTCAGCCATCGACTGCACCAAAGTCACTGCGCCATCAGACCATTGGTAATCACGATCAATCTTGATCAGGCACAATTTTCCCCAGAGGCGGTTTTGAAACCTTAGTGGTACAATTAACCCATGGCAAGTATCCTGAAGGTTTAAGTTGCAGCTATTGTTAATACGCACCACTTCGAGATTTTTGATCTTGCGACTAATCTGATTGTCTACATCGGGAGTTTCAGCTCCCATTGGGGTTCTCAAGTTACGGTGTTCAGTACATTGAGATACGGTTAACCAAACCTGCTGCTGTGGCAGATATTCTTGAATTTCTACTAGGTCAACCTCCAACAGCTGACTAATTCCTTGAGTGGCTGTGGTAAAAATCTGCTCTAAATCAAGAGAGCTACGAATCTTTTGAGTAAACTGATTGAGCGTTGCTTCCCGTTGAGCTTTGAGTTGGTTTTCCTGATAAATTTGAGCCTGCTGAATCGCAATGCCTACATGGTCTGCTACTGATTTCCACAAATTTCTTTCCCAAAACTGCCACTGTCGTGGTCTACTACACTGATGGGCAACTAGTAGTCCCCACAGAGGTGAGTCTAATGGTTGGTTTTGGTCTACTTGAGGGTTACAGATGATCGGAACTACCAAGTTAGCAACGACTTGAAACTGAGCTAGGCAATTAACTTCATAGGAGGACAAGCCCCCAGAATCAGAATAGATATCTTCAATCGCTTGGATCGGACCATACCGGTACTGATTAGCATGGGTTTCCCAGAAGTGGGGATTATACATTTCCCTACCTGTAATCGGCTGCCAAGGTGATTCTACAGACTCTACTGTGAATCTACCTCTCCAATCCGACTCGAAGCGATAAACCGCGACCCGATCTGCTTGTAACAATCGACGAACTTCATTAACTGTGGTATTTAGAATTGTCTCCACATCTAAAGACTTACGAATGCGGGCTGCAAAGTTTTCCCGGAGGGAATCACCCATTGCCTCCCTCAGCTGATCTTGAGCCACCTGGTTAGACAGTGCGATCGCGTAGCGTGACCTACGGTCAATCTGTGCCTGTTTGCCCTTGTTAGCATCAACGACAGTTGCTACAAAACCAATCTGTTTCCCTACCTGATCTTGTAGGACACTAATTGTAAAATCGCTAGCCAATCGGCTACCGTCTTGGCGTTGAATAAGCAACTCACCCTGCCAAACCTCTAACTGGGACAATTGAGCAAAAATTTCTTTGATGGGAGCATGACTTCTAGAGGGAAACATGATCTCGGATAGCTCGGACCCAATAACATCTTGGGCTTGCCATTGATATAGCTTGCAGGCATAACTATTCCAATGGATAATTTTTCCGTCCATATCTATGGCAATAATCCCACTAGGTAAGTTATCTAATAAACAAGCCTGAAAGTGAATTTGCTCTTGTGCCTTTTGGTATTTGGTTTCCTGAGCTAATAAAATTTCTTGAAGCTGCTCAAAGGCTGCTTCATCGACGGTAAGCTCACGTAGAATCTGGAACTGCTCTAATCTCATCATTGATGTCTCAAAATCGAACGCTCAGCTCTCAATTCAACAGTTACCATCAGCAACTGTGGCAGAAGTGACTTGGGTTGTTGTATTTCTCACATCAGCCTCTTTTCTATTCTTACCTGTAATCAGATGCCGAAAGTTGAATTGATTTGCCATAGCTAGTTGACTAAAAAACTTCCATAGATACAGCCATAGCATTCCCAAAACTATGACTCAGAGCGACAATTGTGTATAAAGATTGATATAGCAAGCAGGTCAGAGGGATTTAAGCACAAGCGCTACAGATAGTGCTACGCCAACAGCATAAGCGCTACGCGCACGGGTGCGCGTTCAGCTTATTTTATTCAAAAGCACCATCTGTAGCGTGGCACAGGCTTTGGCCTTGGCCAAAAGGCCACGCGGGGCGGGTTTGGCCACGCTGTGCGAACGACGCTGTGACCTAACCCATAAGCAGCATCTGTAGCGGGGCTATTGGCCAATAGCCCCATAAGCACCATCTGTAGCGCTAATCGCTGAATGCGGTTCCCGTAGCACTATCTGTAGCGCTAATCGCTGAATGCTTATAGAGCGATTACTTTACCAGAGAGCTGGGTAGATTCTCAGCGGATCACAACCGATGCTAATACTCCCCTGAGGTTAATTGTCAACCAAATCGCAATAAACTATGATGCCCCCTAATTTAGAACAACTTTCTGCTCAGCTGGAAAGCCCTAACATGCGCGATCGCTTGATGGCTCTGGCATCACTAAGGGCTGTTCAAGCCAGTGATGCCGTGCCCCTAATTAAAAAGGTACTTGATGATCCCAATTTACCAGTTCGCTCTATGGCTATATTCGCCCTGGGAGTGAAGCCTACGGAAGAATGCTACCCAATTTTGGTCAAATTCATGGCAACTGACCCAGATTACGGAATTCGTGCTGCTGCTGCTGGGGCTTTGGGATATCTAGGTGACCCCAAAGCCTTTGAACCTCTAGTTAGGGCGTTCTACGAAGATACTGAATGGTTGGTACGTTTTAGTGCTGCTGTGTCCCTAGGTAATCTCCAAGATCCCCGTGCTCGTGATGTGCTAACCAAGGCCTTAGATAGTCAGGAAGTACTAGTCCAACAAGCTGCTATTGCTGCTTTAGGGGAAATTAAAGCTACAGAAGCTATAGACGATATTCTACGCTTTGCCCAGTCAGAGGATTGGATAGTGCGTCAACGTTTAGCAGAAGCCCTCGGTCAACTTGGTCAGGACAAAAGTATCTCGGCATTAAACTATTTGGCAAAAGACAGCCATCCTCAAGTATCTGAAGCCGCTCAAATGGCTCTATTGCGTTTGTGTGAAGCCTCAAGCTAGCGTAGCATCCTGGTAATTCGGCTAACCATAGCACGATAGAATCAATAGTGAACCACTTAATTGAAATTACCAACATCACTGATCTACCACGATCTACCACAAATTTTTACAATCTTAGCCAATGGATATAAAAGAGTTTTTTGAGCAGAGTGCTGGCAGATGGTTTTCTCAACGTACTAGTAATCATATTACTTCTCAACCTATTAAAAATGGTAAGTCCAACATCACTATGGAAATGCTATCTGGTGATGCCCCAGAGGTAATCAAACTCTGTAAAAAATACCAAATAGAGCCTGGTATAGCTATATTTGGTGTAAAAGTGATTTGGGACGGTACAGTAGTAGGAGAGCAGAAAAAGCAAACTGGTTCCACTGTT
>WTKN01000333.1 GCA_011524395.1 Moorena sp. SS36440bin_2 | reverse complement strand
ACTTCTAACTTATGACTTATGACTTATGACTTATGACTTCTAACTTATGACTTATGACTTATGACGATTTTTTGGTGTTATCAAAAATATTTAAAACTACTAACCGACTCCTGCAATTCCTGAGCTACGGCTACGGTTGAGGTTAAGGAACTTGAAATTTGCCTAGAGGAATCAACGGTACGTTCCGAAAATTCGGAAAGATCTTTGATCAACATAGCAAAGCTGTGAGTGGTTTCGGTTTGGGAAAGACTCCCTTGGGAAATAGCTGCTACTAGCTGCTCGATCTGGCACGAAGCCGACCTCAGCTGTTTCAGATTCTGCTGAGCTTCCTCAACTCGACCTGTGCCCTTCTCCACCACATCACTGCTCTGTTCCATTACCTTCACTAATTGAGACGTTTCTAAGTCGATCTCATCTACTATCTTGTGAATTTCCTGGGTAGTTTTGATCAATTGGTTGGCAAACTGACTCACTTCTTTGGCAATAACGACAAAACCCTGAATCCCGTTATCAGACCGCCCAGCCTCAATTTCAGCGTTAATAGCCAAAATATTGGTTTTGAGGGAGAGCATCTTGATCAAGGCAACCAGTTTAGCAATCTTTTCGGAAGATTTACCTAACTGCTTCACTCTTGAGGTGGTTTCCCCAATCGTGTCTCGCAATTCCAGCATACTATCCTGAGTTAGGTTAATCGCACTGCTGCTAGCTTCAACAGTGGTTGTAACTCCATCAACTACTCTCGCCGCCTGATCAGCATTCTCAGCCACTGCTTGAATCGAATCGGTGATTTTATCCACTGAATCCAGGGTGCGAGTGGTTTCTGAAGCCTGCTTAAGAGCATCTTCTGCTAGTTTACCGACTACCACCTTGTTGTTTTCGAGTAAGGTATTGACTTCAAGCGCTGAGTTGTTGACCTGGGTTACGATAGTTTGCAAACTTTCAATAATGGTGTTAAAACCATCACCAACTTTACCAATTTCATCCAAAGTCAGCTCAGAGCGCACTGTCAGATCTCCTTGTGCTGCCCTTTGCAAATTTTCAAGCATTACCAGCAGTTGCTTCTGGAGTGCTTCTTTTTCCTGTCTTTGTTGTTGAGAAATTCTTTTGGTCTTTTCGAGCAGATTAGCCTGGTCTAGGGCAAAGCCGAATTGAATCGCCACCTGAGTCAAAAAGTTGATCTCCGTTTCCTGCCAAGCTCTTGGCTGTGAACATTGATGGGCAGCCAAAAAGCCAATCAAGTTACCTGCCACTAAAATCGGTGCTACTAAACTTGCCTTAGCTCCAAGCAGTAGAGACGTTTGGCTAAGCCTCTCTACTTGGGACTGCTGGTAGTAGGTCAACTCACCCTCAAGATTATCAATGGCTAGAACCTGACGTGACTGGTAGTGATCAAGATCCTCTAGGGCAAAATCCAACTCTTCCTTCTGTGTTTGTGGGGTAACAGACCCATCCAGAGTGACTGACAGGGCAAGCATTGACCCTTTCTGATTTTCTTCGAGGAGGTAAATGATTGTGCGATCGCACGAGAGCGCTGTTTTAATTCCCACCACCGTAGCCGCGAAAATCTTTTCCCGTTCTAAGGATTCAAGCATACTAGCGGTAATCTCATTCAACGTTTGGGAAATGTCTACCGTGGCTTGCTGCTGTTCCAGGAGCAGGGCTTGGGTGATGGCATCACCAATTTGTCTAGTTAACTCCTTCATTAACTGACGTTCTGACTCCTGCCAACAGTGGGGTGCTGAAGAATGATTCGCGTACAACAAGCCGAAAAGTTCACCCCCAACTATAATTGGCGCAACTAGGCTGGCTACGACACCAAGGCCTTGAAGGAACTGGCTAGGAGCACCAGTTAGAGTCGCTTGTTGAAGGTTTTCGACACTCACAAGCTTCTCCAACTTAAACGTTGTAATTTCCTCAGTCGTGATTGGTTCGTAAATAGTTTGCCCTAGGGCTTGAACTAAACCAGAATCTACGACCTCCGCTGCAATTATCCCGCTTTTGAAGTCAGGATTAAAGCGATAGATAAACACACCGTCTGTCTTGAGGGCAAGGTGTACCCCATAAACGGAAGTTTGTAGGATATTGTCAAAGTTTAAGGATTGCTGAAGCTCGTTGCTGACTAGCACTAGTGTCCGCGCCTGTTCCGTTTCTTGTTCTTGCTCCTGTAATCTACCTTTGACCTGTGTCACCAGGTTATTAAAGACTTGAGCCAATAGCTGCGTCTCGGTAGCACCAAGCAGTTCCGCCTGAACGTTCAGGTTGCCTGCAATCACCGCTTTGGCAGTATTAGCCAACTGACCCAAGGGTTTTGCTAACTGATCCGATAAAGCTCTGACTACCAAGGTAATAATAATGCCCAGTACCACGAACAAACTAGCAAAGCCTATTGCCGCTTTTCTACCCGCTGCTCTTAGTTCACTAAGTTTGATCGAGACAGCGAGAGTCCAATTGCTATCAGGAACTGCAACCAATATATAGTGCCTGCTATTATGATCAAAGGTGGCCAGCTTTAAGTTTGGGAACAGTTCTGAATTAGCTGACTTTATGGTCAATCCATTCTGTTGGACTGTTTGCCCAGTTTCAACAGCTTCCAGCAAAATTTTTAGGTTCTGTACAAGTGCTTGATCCTTTGCCCCGAGCAGTTTCTGTGGCTGGTCTTTACTTTTCCCTTGGTAGATAGTATCTACAACAGCCACAGTGTCGTCTTGTTTCAGGGCTAGTAGCTGCATATATTGAGAATCCCCAATTTCCAAATCCTTCAGCAGGTTTTTAAATATGGTGCTGAAAATAGAGGCAGGCAAAACGCCTCTAACAACCCCTAGAAATTCATCAGTTGCTGGGTCTGTGATCGCTTTGCTGAACTCAATCACGAACCTATTGTCAGTGTCATCAAATTTCGTCTTAATCACCTGCTGACTGGGAGCATTTTTTGCCAGTTGCCACCAGGCTTCATCCCGTTGGACAAAGTCAGGAGTAGGAGTGTTGTAAGCCACGTTAAACCCATGCTTTTCGGTGAACGATATCTCTGTAAACTCATGAATTTCTGTAGTTTTACGTAAGTAATCATTGAGGGTTTGATTAGGCTGGATCAACCGGGTAGCCGAGAAAGACTCTTCAACCTCGTAGTAAGGTAATTTAGGCAGATTTTTAACTTGAGAAACTTTGGCTGCACTGCTAGCCGCTTCAACTACTAGAGGGTTAGCAGCCAATGTAGCAGGTATTCTTTTTGCTTCCTCCAAAAATATATAGAAAACTCTGCCCGCAACTAGGGTTTCACCCTCTAATAGTTGCTCAGCTTCTTGTTGAGAGCTGCGGGAAATAACACTATAGCTTAATAGTCCAGCCAGACCTAGAGGGGTTAAAACCGCTGGGAGAATGGTCTTCAATAATTGAGTGCGCAGATCATTACTTTTCCTTTGTGCTTGGGAATTGTTGGAATCCTTGGGTTCACTTGATTGCTGTTGTTGATCTTGGCTTATCCCTTGAGGTGTGACAGGTAATTCCCAGGGAAGTTTTCTTGAAACAGGCATATGACCGTGACTATTTTTACTAGAACGATAACTATAGCGTTTCTAAACGATTTGTGAAAATACAGAAATCCAAAATTATTGGTATTAAAGGAATTTTGGTCTAGTGATAATTCACAAGCTATTTAAAATTTTTAGATTAACTCCAGTTTTTAATCTAACCATATTTATCTAGGAAGTCATCTCAGTAAATTGACTAAATTTTGTACCTTAAGACTTACGCCAAGTTACTGACTATACGCTACTTTGAGTAGTGAGTTATTGATGGCTAACTCTACAGATATAGTTTTCCGGCAGTCTTGTGTATACTCGTAACTGCTGACAGTAAAAACTAAGGCTGCCTAGGGTATGTCTCAAACTTCATCGAAACTTCATCGAATTTTTATCAAAATATCCATCAATTTAAATAACTCTTGCCAAAGAAAAAATAAGATTTAGTTTAACTTATTTTTATGGTTATTATTGAATAATTCAATCGGTTTTGATGCTTAAAAAACTAGTAAACTCAATAAGTCATCAACAGACAATAATTAATCTGTTAACTGGTATATCTATTGCTCTTATCCTAGGGCTTACCGCCTGCGAGAAGAAAAATTCTGTAAACCCATCAGTGATACCCGTTGATACTTCCGATCAACAAGTTTCTGAGAATACTGTTCGGGTGGGTGTGCTTACCATTGATAGTGTGGATTCTGTAAAACAACGGTATCAGCCACTCCTAAACTACCTCTCTGGGGTGATTAATCGCCCTTTCTCGTTAGTACCTGTTACCCAAGAAAGTCAATTCATTGAAGTAGCCCAAGGTAATTTGCACTTTACCACCAACAATCCTCTGGCAGCTGTGCAAATCCGTCGGCTCTACGATACGGAATTTCTACTTACCCACTCTCGACCTCAGGTGGGTACAAAATTTGGTGGTCTGATCATCGTTAGAAGCGATAGCAATATCTACAAGCTGAAGGATCTGCCGGGTAAGAAGGCAGCCTGCGTGGCTTTTCAAACGGCGGCGGCTGGCTGCACTTTCCAAATCTATCATCTGCTTCAACATGGTATTAACCCGTTTCTCGACTTCAGCAGTTTTGTAGAAAACAAATCACAAGACAAGATTGTGCAAGACGTCGTCAACGGTAAAATTGATGTTGGGTTTATCCGTACAGGTCAATTAGAAAAGATGCTCAACCAAGGCTTGTTGGAAAACTTGGAACAGCTGAGAATCCTAGAGTCATCTAAGGACAAATTCTTCTATACTCATACCACCGAGCTCTATCCCGAGTGGCCGATTGCTGCGGTTAAGGGTACTGACCCGCAATTAGTCACAGCAGTGACCGACGCGCTTCTTAATATCCCGGCAAACCATCC
This sequence comes from Moorena sp. SS36440bin_2, assembly GCA_011524395.1. GTDB lineage: Bacteria > Cyanobacteriota > Cyanobacteriia > Cyanobacteriales > Coleofasciculaceae > Moorena. The sequence continues at coordinate 5,887 of WTKN01000333.1, read as the reverse complement.
AGCTCTGGCAGCGGCGAAGATAGAAAAATTTTTACCAGCAGAGGATTATGGATCCCTGGATAAGCTGATTGAAACGTTGAGGCTAAAAAGTTGGGATGCTAAGTAATAAGTATATAGGTTTTAGGTTTTGGGTGTTAGATGTTAGGTGTTAGGTGTTAGGTGTTAGGTGTTAGGTGTTAGGTGTTAGGTGTTAGGCGTTAGGTGTTAGGGAACAGGGAACAGGGAACAGGGAACAGCAAACAGCAAACAGCAAACAGCAAACAGCAAACAGGGGAAAAATCCTGTGCAATTGATTAGATTATAAACCGGTATAATCAGCTTTCAGTAGTGTATGAAATCCGATAAAGTTTGTAAATATAAATAGGAAAACAACCCAAATAATTACCAATTCCCTAATCCCTAATCCCTAAACCCTAATCCCTAATCCCTAATCCCTAATCCCTAATCCCTAAACCCTAATCCCTAATCCCTAATCCCTAAACCCTAAAACCTATTACCTATTACCCATTACCACTAATTCTAGATTGAGTAAAGTACTAAGCCTAAAATTCCGGCAATCGGGATAATCAACAGCACCTTCACCCGGAACCGCCACAGGGCAGTTAAGGCTGCGGCAAAGATCACCAGGCTGCCAAGATGAAACTCGGCACTCCCGGCTACTACCATAGCAGCGGTAATGATCATGCCAATGACGGCAGGACGAATTCCTTTGAGCGCCGCCTGAATCACTGTAGATTCTTTGATATGTTTCAATAAGTGGGAACAGGTTACCATCAGCAGTCCTGGTGGTAAGAAAATTCCTACTGTTGCTACTATTGCTCCGGACATTCCTTTCACTACATAACCGATGAAGGCAGCGCTGATCAGAATTGGTCCAGGAGTAATTTGTCCGATTGCGATCGCATTAGCAAATTCTGTCTGAGTCACCCAACCGTAAGTATTCACCACCACTTCTTGAATCAGGGGAATGAACACGTAGCCTCCACCAAATAGCATTAGGCTCATGCCGGAAAATGTCACGAATAGTTTCCCGAGGCTGGTTTCCCCCAAAAAGGGTAGGGGAATCATAGAAAGCAAGGGAAAACTAAGGAGGATGAGCAAGGTGACTGAGAGCTTCAACCAGGAAATCCCCTGAATTGACTCCTGAATCGGTTGAGCTTGAGAACGTTCCTGTCTCGACTGGTTAGTGTCACCTAACCAAAGCCATCCTACCAATCCAGAACCCACCACGACTAGCACAGTAATGTAGAATCCTCCTACTACCTTGAGTAGGACTGCCGCTATTAAAGCAATTACTACTTCCCGCCAGCCTTTGATCGCTTTTTTGCTCATGCGCCTGGCGGCACTCAAGATAATCGCCACCACTGCAGGAATAAATCCCGCAAAGGCTTTTTGAAGTGCTGGAATTTCCCCGGCCTGGAGATAAGCAATGGTTAAACCAATTACCAGGATAAAAGAAGGGAGCAACACACCGATGGCACTGACTACAGCTCCATTAGTCCTCCCCAAGCGATAGCCCACATAGGCGACTACATTAGCAGCAACTGGACCAGGTAAAACAGTGGCTAAGGAAATGCCGTCTAGCATATCTTCATGGGTGAGGAGTTTGTGCCGCCGCACCATCCGATTCTCGACTACGGAAATCAGAGCCATGAAACCGCCAAATGCTGTACTTCCGATCTTGAAAAAGTTCCAGAACAGAAACCAAAGGGATACCGACTCGGAATTTTCCGAGTTTACATGCAGTTTTTTTAACATAGTCAGTTCTTTAAGCCACTACGGTCTGACGTGCTTTAATCTCTTTGAGCAGAGTGGCTTGGCGATCTCGTCGCTTTAAGTCCTCAGGATCCATCGTTTGGCGTACTTCTGCTTTCAAGCTTTGGTTAATCGCATTAAATTTAGCGATCGCAGTGCTGCTGAATTTGATTTCTTTGCCTTGAAGAATTCCAACTCGTTCGTAACCGAGAGAATCAAGTACATCTCCCGCCACCAATTCAAAAATCAGGATTTCCTCATCCGTAGCTTCCTGGAGAAACTTCTTAGTGTTTTGCTTAATTACAGGTTGCGTGACATTACTCCATAGGGAGCTAGATGTTGCAGCATTCGAGGCTTCCTGGGATTGATGGAAATCCAGCATCTCAGGAGTATACTGCACGCCTAGAAAGTTACACAGATCCTGCAGGGTAGTCTCAGGAGAGCTGATTAGGGTTTCATAACTGATACTGAAAAACCTCTCCGGACTTAGGCGAGAGCGCATCTGTAGTGCTAAACGCTGGGCTTTTGCCCATTCTTGAGCAATATGGTAGAAGTGCTTTTCTCCAACCACTGCCTTCTTAAACGAAAGCGCTACATCTCGACCATCCCGGTACAAATAGATAAATTTAGCGTTTTCCAAGTAGGCGGTAATCTCTGGCAGGTAGTAAACGTTGGCTAAACTTTTGCAACACCATTGCCGTGCTCCCCAAGTTTGTGCCATAATATCGTAGACAGAAGCTAATATCGCCACCAAAGACCGCTCTCGGCAAACAGAAATAACGTCCTTTGTATCTAAATGCACACCCTCCCAAGGGACGGGATTGAGTTCCACTAAACGACACACATCATTGACTAAGAGGGTAAACCTGTCCGTTTGACTCAAATCCCCATAGGTAGGTAGTAATGGCATCATTCGCTGCAATATGTGAGGGGAGTGGGGAGCAGCGAGATCACCAATCTGATTCAACATCAGGCGCAACAAATTAGAGCCTGAGCGTTGGGTGCCGATCATAAAAATAGACATAACTTTAAGCTATCCTCATCACTGAATTCCAATTGCTGACCTTGATCACCGATTAAGTAGAAGCAGCCATCAGAAAACGTTGTGCTTGCAATGCAGCACAATAAAAGCTTGGTCTTGACCAAACCAACTCTCCCTAGCTGTGAGTGGAGCGGTGTCTAGCTCACTAACCGTAAGCATTTAGCTCTCAGCTCTCAGCTCTCAGCTCTCAGCCGTTGGCGTAGCCTGGGCGTAGGGCATATGCTTACAAATTGTTTAACAACCGATAAGGGGGTTTATATATGATTTGTAAACAAAATTATTGGCGAAAAAAGCAAAAGCTAAGAGGCAAAAATCAAGAGGGTAAAGATATCCAGACTTTTATTGGAGAAGAAAAAAAGACCTCCTATATTTACATCTGATTTATAAACCCTATAAACCAGATCACACCTTCGTTAACTGATTACCCGATCCCGGATAACAGCCGAAAATTAAGCACTATCACTCAAGTAGATAGGTTAAATGATTTACATTAATACTGTAGGTTGATGGGGTGATGGGAGAATAATATCAAGTTCGGTTGAATACCCATCATAAAAGTGTGAGGAGATGGGGAGATGGGGGAGATTTTTATTAAGGGTAAATCGGGTAAGTCAGCGGGATTGCTCCCGCTTCGTCCCCAAAGCACCTTTCAAAATTCTTGACCAAACTCTTACATCGACGAAGAGCATCCTTTCGATTACCCACCGCGCTTTTACTGCTACAAACCCAGTTTTCTCTTCTTTTTTATTGGGAGTCAATCATCATGAGGGTTGTCCATTGCCCTTTTTTTTGACTTGCTCACGTACTCGAGGATGTAGGATGTACCTAAGGTTTTCAATTACTCCTTTTTCTCGCCACGGTTTGTAGTACCAAAACACTGTGGAATATTGTGATAATTTTTGATGCCATATCCTACTCCCTGTTTCCTGTTCCCTATTCCCTGTTCCCTTGGCTAGATAAATTAAGGTACATGAATTGGTGGCTGATCCCAACATAATCAAAGGGCTCACCGTCAGCTATAAAACCAAGGCGACTATAGAAACCTAGGCCATTAATTCTACTCAGTAATCTCAAACCCTTGAACTTGTTTGCTTTGGCTTTTTGAATTAATGTTTCGATCAGTTTGGTGCCGATGCCTTGGTGACGAAATTTAGGTAATAGTGCAACGTAAGCAATACTGCCCAATCCCGAAGACAATTCTCTTAATCTTGCTGAACCAATGACCTGATTATTACAGACAGCAACGAGATGAAAAGCACTACTCTCGTACTGGTCTTGTTCTGTTCCTTTCTCCATGCCCATAGGCTCTCTGAGCACAAGCCACCGCTGGTGGTACATATCCTCTAATTCTTGTTTGTTTTTAACAGGACGCACTTCAATAGTCGTCATCATGCTTAACCATATTAATTATTAATTGTCATAATATGCGCTACGGGCAGGCTACGCCAACAGCTTATGCGCTACGCGCACGCGTGCGCGTTCAGCTTTGAATTAATTCTCCATTCTAAATTCTCCATTCTAAATTCTACATTCTAAATTCTACATTCTTAATTATGACAGAAAACTTGGGGATTATTGGTAATCCAGTTGTCGATATCTTTTAACACCTGATCCGGAATTTCCCAAGGAAACAAGTGAGCCGTATTGTTATAGCATTGCCATTGGCTATCCTTAAGATGTTTAGCGGTTTCTTTACTTGATGCTGCGGTAATATGGCGATCAGCCGCTCCTGCTAAGACCAGGGAGGGACATTGAATCTGGTGTAAGTCTGGCAAACGGTTATACCCAGCCCTAATGGCAGCGTTGAGTGCTTGTGTAGCCTCTTGGGAGGTCTGTAAATAGGCTGATATGGCGTGCTTGGCAATATACTCGTAGGTGCTGCTTGTGTGTTGTTTGATCAGATACCGAAAAAGCGATCGCTTACCAAATGTGTCAATATTCCACTGCCATCCTGGTTGTAACCAATTTAAGATACCAGCGATGCCGGTATAGAGATTATCCTGCCAACTAACCGGGGGATGATTACCCCAAGGTCGAGCAGCTGTGGCGATTAAAATTAAACCTGAGACTCTCTGAGGTAGCTTCAGAGCAAGCTCCATGGCCAACATTCCCCCTAAAGACCAACCTAGTATCAAACAGCGGTCAATGTGGTAGTAGTCGAGGAGGGATTCCAAGTCAGTCAAGTGCTCGGTCATCTGAAAATTCCGATCAGCTGGACTTTTACCATATCCTCGCAAATCAGGGCTGATAGTCCAGAACCTCTGGGATAGATGTTGGGTAAAAACCGAAAGGCACTGACTTGAGGCTGGATGACCGTGAAGGCAGAGAATTGGGAATCCTGACCCCTGGAGGTCAGTGTTGAGATATACTGCTGGTTGGGAGTCTTGTTTGATGCCATTCATGTTAATTGTTAATTGTTAGTTGTTTAAGCATTCAGCCATCAGCCGTCAGCCGTCAGCCGTGAGCTAAAAGCTCACGCGTGCGCGTTCAGCCGTCAGCTTATTTTATTCAATAGCACCTCAAGGAGGTTACGCTATGGGCAGAAACTTTGTCAGCATTCAGCTGATAGCACCTCAAGTAGCGTGGGCGTAGCGCTAATCGCTGTTCGCTGATAGCTGATAGCTGAGAACTGAAATGCTATGGTTTCTTTTACTTATAATCGCACTGTTCGGTTTTCAGATACGGATGCGGCTGGTGTGGTCTATTTTGCTAATGTTTTATCTATCTGCCATGAAGCCTATGAAGCCTCTCTAGATGCATCGGGTATTAATCTCAAGTCGTTTTTCACTAAGCCCGCTGTGGCAATTCCGATTGTTCATGCCAGTGTAGATTTCTTGCGTCCTATGTTTTGTGGGGATCCACTGCTGATTCACCTGATGCCTGAGCAGTTGAGTAAAAATAAGTTTGAAATTGCTTATCAGGTTGTTACAGCTTCGTCATCGCAACAGTTACTGGCAAAGGCAATTACGAAGCACGTTTGTATTAATGCAATGAGTAGAACTAAAACTCCCTTACCTGAGGAAATCGTGCAATGGCTAGGGAGTAGGGAGTAGGGAGTAGGGAGTAGGGAGTAGGGAGTAGGGAGTAGGG
>WTKN01000048.1 GCA_011524395.1 Moorena sp. SS36440bin_2 | reverse complement strand
CCAAGACCGCGCTGCCTCCCCAAGACCGCGCTGCCTCCCCAAGACCGCGCTGCCTTCCCAACTGAAGTTACCCCGTACAAACGTACTACCTGTCTCTCAAAGCTTTACTGCGCTTACATTTTGATAGTGTAGAACTAATGTACTACTGGGTACAAATCTCTCTAAGCCTTGTGTGGTGGGAGTTTCGGCTGGATCACATGTTTAATGTCCAAGTTCCCATTGTAGTGCATACGCGCAACCAAAAACAAGTTTTTACATGGCGGAGGAGTTGCATTGAACTATCGCGCCAACTTTTGCTAAAATAAATGGCAACAGTGTACACCCTTCAATGCACGAGTACGCTACAATTTATTCATAGCAATAGGTTCAGACGTTTTACCTCGTCAGTCTGTACCCAGTAATACTATTGTTCTACAACCATCAAAGCTAGGATTGGCAGTACTTTTGGACTTCTTTAGTACATGTGTACGGGGGAACTTCAGTCCCAAGACCGCGCAAATCACGCTAATCAATAAGTTTTCCCATGCATCTGCATTTGAAGTTACCGTAAGAATAAGCCAGCCAAAATCGGCTAAGTTAAACCCCATGCATCTGCATAGCCGAACAACCATAAAGGCTGCCTTATTCTAAGGTTTCGTCTTTGAGCCTACCAACCATAAAGGCTCAACGTAATCAGGTTTGGTCTGCGGGGGTTTCCCCCGCAGGTCGGTAATGGTGCGTTTGACCCGTAATTTAATTCGCCACGGGTCGCACCTCTGCATCGCTCCTAAACTCCTAAACGTGAGTCTAGCTTACTTCTGACTTCTTACTTCTGACTTCTTACTTGCGCGTAGCGCTATAAATCCGACTAACGGGTGATGGGGTTAGGAATCAATTCTTGTCAATGGTCGAGAGCCTTTTGAACCAAGATGGGAATTTGGGACGGGCGTTCAGCTACTGGGATTCTCCCTTGCTTAAATACTGCCACTTTTTCCTGTGCCGTAGACATTTTAGTCATATTACTCATAGCCTCTGGTAGGTGAGTCAAAGCCAATGCACTAGGGTTATAAATTAGTTGTGTCTCTGGTGTATAGCGTCCCGCAATGTAGGAAATCACTGGTTTATGAATTTCCTGGGCTATATACGCAGCGGCGGCCACGTCTTCGTAGCCGCCGCCAGTCTGATCAATTAGGACAATAACGTTTGTAGCTTGATCTTTTTCCAAAACCTCCAGCCAATGGCTAAATGAAGAACCAACAATTGCTTCACTGCCAAGGTTAATAGCGATTGACTGTCCTAGGTTAGCTTGAGTTAAGCCTAAAGCCACTTCGTAGATCAGATAACTACCACGGGTAATTAATCCCACTGAGCCAGGGGTGTAAAATTCACTCTCGTGAGTCCCTAACAAAACTTTTCCTGGAACAATAATCCCAGAACTGCTCGGACCAAGAATAATGGTTTTAGTCGCTTGGGCAATAGCTAGCAGTTCTACCATATCCAAGGGAGGAATACTACCAGTAACTAGAATAATTTGCCCTATTCCAGCATCTATCGCTTCCAAGGCAACATCCTTTACCTGGTAAGATTCTTCAAAAATAATGGTTGTGTCCACAGCATCGACATGATGGCAAGCCTGCTCTACTAAATCAAATATGGGAATGCCATGTAAGGTTTGGCCTCCCTGACCAGTACTAACTCCACCTACTACATTGGTGCCATAGGCTTTCATCCGGGCAGCATAGTACAAACCTAGAGGTTGTGTAATACCTTGTACTAGTACTTTGCTATTGCTGCTCAAGTTGATTTTTGATTGCTCCTTAGTCATTTGTTGTTTGTCATTGGTCAATAATGATTGATCACATTGGTCAATAATGATTGATCACGTTGATCATTTGTAGCTGCCAGCAGACTCTGACTAATCACAAAGGATAAGGAACAAGCGTGATTTGCGCGGTCTTGGGGGAAACCCCCATCAGCGACTGCATGGCTGACAAAGAATCGTCTCAATTAGGTCACTAGGTTAGGACGTCGTAACCCCTTCCTGGCAATAGATACAGCTTGCTTGACTGCCTCATCTAAGTTGTCTGTAAAGTGTACCGGGAGGTGAGCCAAACGCTGTTGAATCGAGTGAAAATTTGTCCCAACTAAACGGATCACAAGGTGAGGTCTCTCAATCCCAGAGGCTGAACGAGGAGATTTGGCCTTAGATAACAGGTCTTGGTGGAGCGAGCGAAGGGGATGACTAGTGGAATTTTGCTCCTGGTTATCTGAATTGAGTACAGGTGTTTCCCATCTTTGAGACAGTAGATAGTTGGCAATCATCTCAGCTGCGGCATTGCTGGTAGCCCTATTGCTCAAGATATTCACTAAGACCACTTTAATCCCTTCAGATGTGGTTAGTTCTCCCAAAGCCTCTTGCAGTTCCTCTATCGCAGCAGGAGTTATTGGCCAGTATTGGTTAGAGTTGATAGTTGGAACCAGATGACACTGTCTTGGTTTACCATTTGCTTGGTGTACCAGATCAACTGTTGTTGCAGCTAGACACATGCTGTTGCAAATAATCCCGATGTTGCCGTTGAGATCACGACCATTGAAATTATGGCTTGAGTTAGTGGGCATATCTTGGTAAGACCCGCTCTCAGCCATGGTCGATGTCAACTTGATCAAATCCTGATGACGTCTCAGAGCCTTGTCGTTGATAGCAATCTTGCCATCAAGAGCCATGAGTTGACCAGTTGGGCTAACACCGAGGGGATTAATTTCCACTATGTCCAAATCTTTTTGGACAAAAAGTTGGTACATTTTATTAATAATCCCACTCACTGACTCAATCAGATTACCATGAAGTCCCATTTTGATGGCAAGACGCCGCCCATAGAAGGGTGAAAAGTTTTGCTCCACCACAACCTTTGGCATATGGGTCATCAAGGCTTTGGTATCCATACGCCCTTGGGAAGAACCCAATAGGACAGGACGGGCCAAGTTGTAGTCTAGGAACACCGCTAGATAAAATTCTTGTTCAGCATTGTAACGGGATTCTGCTAGCACTACTTGAGGATGGTTACCCAGAATCGGGAGTTTGAAAATTGCCCTAGCTGCTGCGATCGCATCGATGGTATTTTCTACACACCGGACGCGACGATCTGGGTTGTCTCCATAAGTAGATACTTGAGATTTGAGCACCACCGGATAGGGAATCTGTAATCCCTTGATGTCGGTAGGATGGTCAATGCGTTGAGCAGGCAAAACCGGAATGCCAATCTCACGGAATAATTCTTTAGCCTGGTATTCTAACAGATGCATGATTCGCGAACAATCCTAAGCACGACGTTTCAAATCTTTTGCCACTTGGTCAATGCCTTAGAAACACTTCCGTGAAAGCGTCTAGCACCTGAAGCGGCTTTAAATTGGTTATCAAAAACAGGAAAATTCTTCCCCCAGTAGCCCCTAGGTAGGATAGGTAGAAGGGAAGCAGGTGTCGATCGCTGTCTTGATGCAGTCGCTGAGTTATTCATCTATGATAGAAGTCAATAATTGATAACTCCAGATCACCGCCGCAGCCAGATCAGGGAAGCTATTCGTTGATGGTTCATGATAAGTGTCGATCTAGGAATGCTAATGGTGAGGCTTGTGACAGCTGGTGCATTGAAGCAGAAACCTAAGTCGTGAGTCGCGAGGTACCCCCGCTATAATCTACGATGAGCGCAGTGGGAGGATGTCAAAATTCCCCCCTAACCCCTATAATTCCTCACTGTTGCCTTAATATCTCACTAATTCCTACCTAAGCAATGGCAGCATAGGAGGCTATTTTGGGTTAAGATTAAGTACCTTTTCTTGATGCAAAGCGCGAGTGGGGGAAACCACGGCAGTCGCTCATGGGGGGAACCCCCGCAGGTCGGCGCTGCCTCCCCAAGACCGTAATGGTGCGTTTGACCCATTAAGAATTAAATTCGCCACGGGTCGCACCTCTGCATCGCTTTTTGGTATCTCTGGCTTTGCTCCTGCTACAGGCAATGGATTCTAACCAGTTAACCCCTGAGTCTAACCAAAGCAACGATCAATCAATAGATTCTGACGTTGCACCCCACCCTTGGGACGAACCACTTTCTGATCCCGAGGCTCAAACCGATGAGCCATTCCCTGAAACACTACAACCCCATGAAGGAAATTCTCAAAGTACGTTTCTTTTGTTGGTGGTGGTGGGCATGGGATTGGGTCTAGTATTTTTAACCGGCGGCTTTTATGTTTTTACCCGTCCCTGCGTATTTGGGTCTTGTAGTTCACTGAATGAAGCTCAACTATTGAGTCAAAAATCAGCAGACACCCTCAAAAAACCTAAATCAGGAAAGGACATTCTCGAAGCTCAGAAGCAATTAAAGACAGCGATTGAAGGACTCAAAGCAATTCCGTTTTGGTCAATGAAGCATGAAACAGCACAAGGGTTGCTTCAAGCCTATCAAGTCAGAGGTAAAGACCTAGATCAGTTAGTGACAGCCATGCAAATGGCAGCAAGGGCAGGTCATAAAGGTAAAAATCCTCCCCATAAGGCATCAAAGTGGATAGCAATTCAAAAACTGTGGCGAGAGGCAATTGCCCGCCTTGAACAAATGCCTAAGGAGAGTAGCCTTAATGCTATAGCGCAACAAAAAATTAAGCTATATAAGGTCAATTTAGACGAAGTTAATCGGCGATTAGTCAAAGAAAGACAGGCTAGTCAAATTATGAAAGCGGCGAAGAAAGCAGCTCAGATTGCCCAAGCTCGCCAGGGTGTAGCCCAGACTTTAGAGGAATGGCAACTAGTCTATAGTACTTGGAAAACCGCATTAGACCGTCTCAACCAAATTCCTAAAGCAACAACCGTTGAAGAGGACAAGCAACGACTGCAGGAATTCTATAAAACTAATCTGGCCAGGGCGCGCGATCGCAAAACCCAGGAAAAAATTGCTACCAACGCCTACAATCAGGGACTACGTTTGGCTCAGTTGGCTCAAAAAGCTCAGGGAAAGCAGCAATGGTCGGTGGCTGCGATTCATTGGCGCAACGCTTTAACTTACGTGAAGCAAGTTCCTAACTCTACATACTACCACAAAAATGCACAGTCTTTAATTGAGCCTTATAAAAACGCCCTTAAGGCAGTTCAAAGCAAGTTGCAGTTACAGATAAAGTTAAAACAAATTGGTGGTGATCTTGAACAAATCTGTACTGGGGAAACTCGAGTTTGTAATTACACCATTGATGAAAGTCTGATTAAAGTAGAATTAACACCTACTTATATGTATCAGGTCAGACAAACAGCCATTACGGCTCAAGTTAGAGGTGATGTAGAGGCTCACGCTGGCATCGTCAATCACGTATTGACTTTAGAAGATGCCCTCAAAGGGATTAGCTATAATTCCGATATCCCTATGGAAATCTATACCGCTGATGGAGCTCTGATTCAGGTACACAGTCCTGGCACTTAGTTAGCAGAACTGTCAAGTAGAAAACATGATCTTTAACAAATAGGGGAGTTTGAAGGGTCTATCCATCCCTACCCGTCCCAGGGATGGATAGGGATGGATAGACCCTCTCAAAAATCTTTAGCGATGGTTTGACAATGTACCACAAAATATATATAATGGTACATAGGTCGATAGATGAGGTAAAAGCAATAAAACATCAAGCAGTCAAGGTCAGGATTTATCCAACTCAAGAACAAGTTCATATACTTGCTCAGCACTTTGGTTGTGCCCGCTGGTGGTGGAACTATGCACTGAATCAGTGTATAGAAACCTATAAAGAAACAGGCTTTGGATTGTCTCGCGCTGCCCTCAATGCTATGTTGCCAAAACTCAAAAAAGATAAAGAAACTGAATGGCTAAAAGATTGTTACTCTCAGGTGTTACAAGCTGTGAGTCTGAATCTTAGCCGTGCATATCAAAACTTTTTTGAAGGGAGAGCCAAATATCCTAGGTTCAAGTCATATCATCATCGCCAATCAATTCAATATCCACAGCGGGTATGCCGCGTAGGTAATTGCCTTAAATTCCCCGGGAAACTGGGACTTGTTAAGGCGATAATACACCGATCATTAGATGGAGAAATTAAGACTGTAACCGTCAGTAGAACTCCATCAGGGAAATACTACGCCTCCGTGCTAATGGAGTATGAATCAGAATACAGGCAACCTTCCACAAAAGGAAAGGTTATCGGTATTGATTTGGGTATCAAGGATTTTGCGATCACCTATGACGGCGAAAAGACCTCTAAGTTTGGGAATCCCAAACACCTAGCCAAGTACGAAAAGAAACTAGCTAAAAAGCAACGTATTGCTGCCCGAAAGAAGAAGGGTAGTAATCGGCGAAAGAAAGCCATAAAAATTGTAGCTAAGGTATACGAACGCATTGGAAATGTCCGCCAAGACTACCTACACAAACTTTCTAGGAAGATAGTTTGCAATAACCAAGTGGTAGTAGTCGAAAACCTAAATGTCAAGGGCATGGTTCGTAACCACAAACTAGCTAAAGCGATCTCTGATATGGGTTGGGGAATCTTTGTAAACTTCCTGTATTATAAATGCGAAAAACAAGGGAAAGTTTTGGTCGAGATAAATCGGTGGTTCCCCAGTTCTAAAACCTGTTCTAATTGTCATTACCAAATCAAGGAGTTGCCACTTAACGTAAGAGTTTGGACTTGTCCAAGTTGTGGAACTCACCATGACAGAGACGGTAATGCGGCTAAAAACATTAGGGCAGAAGGAATCAGAATGCTATCCTCCTCTGGGACGGGGGAGGTCAACGCCAGCGGAGAAGAAGTAAGACCAAGACGAGGACGTCCGTCTAAGTTGAGGCATTCTTCCGTGAAACTGGAAGCCCCAACCTCTACGTTCGCGTAGCGTGGCCATAGGCCAAGTAGGTTGGGGTAGTTCACGAAGTTACACATTGAGATTAGAAGCATTGTTATCTGAGCCCCTACCTCAAGTAAAGTTTCCTGCTAGTGTTTTCAAACTGACCAATGGCTTGAATGTCATTCATCAATACCTAAGCGCTACACCAGTAGTAGTGGCCGATGTGTGGGTTGGTGCTGGTGCGATCGCAGAACCAGATGAATGGTATGGCATGGCTCACTTCTTGGAACACATGATTTTTAAGGGTACCGAGACCATTCCTCCTGGTGTGTTTGACTATGTGATTGAAAGCCACGGTGGTGTAACGAATGCGGCTACTAGCCATGACTTTGCTCATTTTTTCGTAACCAGTGCTTCTGAGTACTTAAAATACACCCTGCCTCCCTTGGCAGAATTACTCTTACATCCTGCTATTCCTGAAGAAGAATTTGTCCGGGAACGGTGTGTGGTGTTAGAAGAAATTCGTGGCAGCTACGATAATCCTGATTGGGTAGGATTTCAGGCTCTTTCTGAGAGCGTTTATCAACGTCACCCCTATGGCAGACCGATTTTGGGTACTGAAGCGGATTTGATGGCTCACTCTCCCCAACAAATGCGCTGTTTCCACCAATGCCATTACCAGCCAGAAAACATGACTGTGGTGATTGTAGGTGATATTGACCAAGAATCAGCATTAACTATAGTTAACCAGTCATTTCAAGATTTTGCTTCCCCCAGTGATTGTCCTAAACCAGAGGTGATGGCTGAAGCACCATTTATCGGAATTAGGCGTCAGGAACTAAACTTGCCTCGCCTGGAGCACGCACGTCTATTGATGGCTTGGCACGGACCAGGGATAGATCAGCTTGGGGATGCTTGTGGTTTGGATTTACTCTCTGTGCTGCTCGCTGATGGACGCTCTTCTCGCTTGGTAAGAGAATTAAGGGAAGAGAAACAATTAGTGCAAGACATTGGTAGTAGTTTCTCTCTACAGCGTGATTCGAGTTTGTTTACTATTACCGCCTACCTAGAACCCGAGTACCTGGAACAGGTAGAAGCAATAATTAGGGAACACCTGTGGCAATTGCAACAGACACCAGTATCAAGTACAGAACTCAAACGTTGTCAACGTCAGCTCTATAACGACTATATTTTTTCCACAGAATCTGCTGGTCAACTTGCTGGTTTGTATGGTTACTACAGCACTATTGCTACAGCACAAGCAGCCTATAGTTATCCGATTGAGATTCAAAAGCTAACAGCTAATGACGTAATTCAATTAGCCCAGCGGTATCTTTCTCCCCATCGCTATGCTATCACAATTCTCAACAGTATAGATTGAAGTATAGCGTAAATTGTCACTCATTTTTAGATTCAAAAGCTGACATCTTTATAGGTAAGCTACTTCTTACCTGATACTGTATCTTTATACCATCGCCTGAGCTATCACAATCCTCAACAGGATAGCTTACGTAACTAATTAAAACTCATTAAAGGTGGTTACTCTTCACAAAGGCATGTAGTAAAAGTACAAATTCGTGCATTGAAATTTTGAAAATTGAAAATTTCCTAAAACCTAAGACTATCGAGCCTAAGACTTAAGACTATCATGCCTAATATCACACTAAAGCAACAACAGAATATCCATCGTACAGTGCTAGATAATGGCATCGTGGTCATTGTAGTTGAAAATGCTGCTGCTGATATCATTGCCAGCCGTCTATTTCTTCGGGCAGGTAGTCAGTGCGATCCACCAAACCAAGCTGGGCTATCTCACCTGGTCTCAGCAGTTATCACCAAGGGAACCCAAGAATTATCCTCCATAGACATTGCCGAACGAGTGGAGTCTATGGGGGCTCAACTTGGTGCTGATGCAGCTAACGATTATTTTCTAATCTCCCTGAAAACCGTTGCAGCTGACTGGTTTGAAATGTTACAGCTAGCAGGACAGATTTTGCGATCGCCTAGTTTCCCAGATGCCGAAGTAGACCTAGAGAAGTACCTAACCATTCAAACTATTCGTGCCCAACAGGAGCAACCCTTTAACATTGCCTATACGCAATTGCGACAGGCAATGTATCAAGAGCATCCCTACGGGTTTTCAGTGTTGGGAGAAGAAGCTACCGTATCTACACTCAGTCGAGCTGACTTAGAACACTATCATCAGACTTATTTCCGCCCTGATAACCTCATAATTAGTATTGCAGGTCGTATTAACTCAGAAGATGCGATTGGGCAGGTAGAGCAAGTGTTTGGGGATTGGCAAGTTCCCGATACACCCCTGAGCAAACCCTCCTTACCCTCCCCGATGGCAAAACCCTGCCAAGTGACTACTGCCCAAGACACGCAGCAGTCGATTGTGATGCTGGGTTATCTTACCTCAGCCGTACAAGAGGCTGACTTTGCTACCCTCAAACTCTTGAATACCTACCTGGGGAATGGTCTTTCTAGTCGCTTGTTTGTAGAACTCAGAGAAAAGCGGGGTTTAGCCTATGATGTCTCAGCATTGTTTCCGACACGCCAGTCGGCTTCTACGTTTATAGCCTACATGGGGACAGCACCGGAAAATACAGAAACTGCCCTGGTTGGTCTGGTTACCGAAGTGGAACGTCTTTGTTCTCAACAACTGAGTCAGGATGAATTGCAAGTTGCCAAAAATAAGCTTCTTGGTCAATATGCACTAGGTAAACAAACCAATGGTCAGCTCGCTCAAGTCTATGGCTGGTATGAGACGATCGGGCTAGGAGTTGAGTTTGATACCCTGTTTCAACAAGATGTGACAAGGGTTACTCCAGAGATGGCTCAAACAGCAGCTAATCGCTATTTCATTGAACCTTATATTTCTCTAGTCGGACCGGCTGTTGCAATCAACTTCCTCGGTTAACAGAGCAAACTAAACACTTGAGGTCTCTCCCGTGTTTTACCTTTTAACCGGGGGAGACCTTAATGTATTGTTGTCTATAAATCCCCTTGAATCGATACAGTTAAATTAAGTCGTGATAAGAATTAATTTGCTGTAAAGATATGGATTCTATAGACACTACTAACTGCATTATCGGTATAACTATCTTTGGATCAGTAGCCTTTAGCTTAGGGAATTTGCCAGCAGTTGCCCTTGAAGCCAATGGCGTTGTCCCAAAACTGGCTCAAGCAGTTACCCAAGTCAAAATCAACCGACCAACTCTTGACATTGGTAGTGAGGGGGAAAGAGTATCTGAATTACAAGCAGTTCTTAAATTATTGGGGTATTACACAGGAGAGGTAAATGGGTTTTATGGAGATAATACTGCGATCGCTGTCTCCAAGCTCCAGCAAAAAGCGGGTTTAACTCCCCATGGCATCATGGGAGCTGCTGAATGGAATTTTTTGTTTCCAAGCATGCCACCCAATCCAACATCCTCAACCTCTACTTCCAATCCCTTACCCTCAGCAAGTAGAACACCACCAACCACCTCTGATGGCATCTCAGCTTCATCCTTTCCGAGGCCTTCCATCACAGAAGCTATTACCCAAAACACCACAACTCGCCCCAACCCTTCTTCCCCAGCAACCAGCAGTGGCTTTGGTAATCCCACTAGCAGAACAGGCAATGCGGTCACAGTCGAGAGAACTAAGCCTAGCGCTATAACCTTACCAATTCTCCGACAAGGTATGCGTGGTCCAGCAGTCCAGCAATTGCAGAGGCGACTGAAATCTCTTGGTTTTTTAAAAGCCACAGTAGATGGGGTATTTGGAGAGGTTACGAAAGCAGCAGTACAAGCGGCTCAGCGCAAGTTCAAACTAGAACCTGATGGCATTGTTGGTCCTGCTACTTGGAATGCTTTGCTACGTTGATCAAATTTTTCTTGTTCGCGTAGCGTGGCCGTTCGCGCAGCGTAGCCGTTTGGGCTAATCGCGTAGCGTAGCCGTTTGGGCTAATCGCGTAGCGTAGCCGTTTGGGCTAATCGCGCAGCGTGGCCTACGGCCTTAAGGCCATGGTTGACGATTGAAAGTTAACTGTTCACCGTTCACTGTTCAATCATCAACCGTCAACAACACACTGTAGTTATATCGTGTCCGGTTGACTACTTATCATACTTGATTGATATTACTGCTTTGCTTGTTTCTGCGGCTTGACTTCCTGCTTCAATACGGAACTAATTCCTAAAGCTCCCAAAGCTAAAATCCCTAGGGTAGCAGTAGGTTCGGGAACTCTTTCACCTGTAGACAATGAGAGCTCAGCACGAGATACAATGGCATCATCTCCATAAAATACCGGAATTTTACCACTATTAGCATTAAATACGTTCTCGATTTCTCCTGAGTCGTAAAATTCCAGTAAATTTAAAGACAGCGATTGCTTAGTTCCTATTGGGAAATTGCTGATCAGATCAATAGTAATAGTATCCAATCCTATGATACCAAATACATCGGTACTAATCAGGGCATTGTTTGGTGTCAGGTCTAAAATTAGTTTCGCTTGCAATAAGTCATTTATTGATGTTGCCAAGTCAGAAAAATCAAAGCTCCAACTGGTATCTTCATCAATCCCATTACCAAGGGTGGTGTTACCCCCAGTCCTTTCTATCGTAAAATCCCCGTTTTGTATGGTTTGACCAATACTGGAATTTAGTATTGTTGAAGGAGTTGAACTGCCAATTGCTTCAGCTGTAAAATCAAGACGACTAGCCAAAGCTTTTTCAGGTATTAAGCAACTGCTCAAAACCACGGCAACTGTAGCTAGTGAGAACACTTTTAAAGTAAGCATTTTGATGCTCCCAAACCAAAACTAACGTTGGAGTTAATGGAAAAATAACTATATTATACTCCCCTCAAGAGAATTTGCTAACAAAACAAGCGATACTCCAGATAAAGATTTATGAAGTCTTTTATAAGCATTCAGGCATCAGGAAATAAAGGACTTGAAGCCTACTTACTTCAGTCAAGGGGTGCTAACGCTACTTTTCTTAGATTTCTGGGAACTCTGTAAATGTAGCTCAAATGCGATTTGTCAGTCAAGCAGGATGGCACAAGCAAATGATATTCAAATCTTTAGCCCAAGGGGTTTCCAAGGTTTCTGGGAAAGTTCCCCTTCGCCTGATCTTGGTCATACCATTTGTTCTGCAAATCTTCGCAGCTGTGGGACTTGTGGGATATCTGTCCTATAGAAACAGCAAGAGAGCGGTTAATGATGTTGCTACTCAACTGCTTAAAGAAGTCAATGCTCGGGTTGAGCAGAATTTGGAGGCTTACCTAACCATCCCTCATCTAGTTAATCAGATTAATGCCACTGCCATCAATCTAGGTCAATTGAATTTGCAAGATATTCCTCAATTAGAGCGTTACTTTTGGCGGCAGCTTCAGATCTTTAATACCCTGACATTTACTGGATTAGGCTTAGAGAATAAAGAAAACCTAGGAGCAGAACGATTAGATGATGGTACACTGATAC
Organism: Moorena sp. SS36440bin_2; assembly: GCA_011524395.1. Lineage (GTDB taxonomy): Bacteria > Cyanobacteriota > Cyanobacteriia > Cyanobacteriales > Coleofasciculaceae > Moorena. Next base: position 51,020 of record WTKN01000048.1, on the reverse strand, counting down.
TAAGAGTTTCCACCAAAGCTACCAATCATATTTTTTACTCCTATTCTACTAACGAATCTGGGGAGCGATGTAGCCCGGTCTTAGGGGAAATCCCCATGAGTGACTGCATCAAGAAGCGTCAGGAAATCCTAGACAGTATTAAATTTGATCCGCGCACTCGACCATGGTATAGAACTGCTGTCAAAGCTGGTCGCTCAACTTGGAGTGAAATTTACCCCAATACTGCTGGGATAACTGCCTATCTCGGTGCATCAATGCCATTTTACGACAAACAGGATAAATTGCAGGGGGTACTTCTAACTAATATAAACTTATCACAAATCGGCAATTTTTTAGGAAGTCTAAAGGTTGGCAAAACTGGACAAGTTTTTATCATTGAACGTTCGGGAATGCTCGTGGCAACCTCTACCGGTGAGAAGGCTTTTCGCACTACTCATCAAGACTACGTATCCGAACGATTTAAAGCAACGGATAGTAGTAATGCTTTCACTAAAACTACGGCTCAATATTTATCTACCAAACTGAATCAAAAACAACCAATTAAACGTTTACAGCAATGGGAATTTGCTGTTGATGGTAAACGAAAATTTGTACAAATACAGCCGTTTCAAGATGAGTTTGGCTTGGATTGGTTGATTGTGGTAGTCGTGCCAGAAGCAGATTTCATCGAACAAATCCACGCCCATACCCGCACTACTATTGCCTTATGCCTAGTAGCATTGTTACTGGCAACAGAAGTCGGAATCGTTACATCCCGTTGGGTTGTCCGGCCTATCGTCCAACTGAAGGATGCAGCCATTGCTCTAGAGAAGGGACAATTTGACCAAATTGTCAACCAGGAGCGCTCCGATGAACTTGGGGTTTTGGTTAAGGCATTTAATCACATGGCAAGACAATTGCAAGAGTCGTTTGCCACCTTAGAAGCCAAGAATACTGAATTGCAGCACCTCGATCAACTGAAAAACGAATTTTTAGCGAATACCTCCCAAGAACTCCGCACCCCCCTTAATGGCATGATCAGTATTGCTGAATCCCTGATGGATGGTGTTGCAGGACAATTGCCATCCAAAGCAAACGCTAATCTTGCCATCATTGCATCTAGTGGAAAAAGACTAGGGAATTTAGTCAACGATCTCCTGGATTTTTCGAAGCTAAAACACAAACATCTTGAACTTGAAATTAAGCCAGTCAGCCTGCGAGAAATAGTCAATCTTGTCCTTGGACATTCCAACTCTCTAATTGGCAAAAAACCTTTGCAGTTAATTAACTCAATTCCTGCCGATATGCCCTTGGTCGATGCTGACGAAAATCGGCTGCAACAAATTTTTTATAACTTAATAGAGAATGCTATTAAGTTTACTGAATCTGGTAAGGTTGAAATATCAGCTGAGCAGTTACCCGTTAGCAATGACGAGCTACCAATGTTAGTCATTACTGTCTCAGATACAGGAATTGGTATTCCAGCAGATAAAATAAATCGGATTTTTGACTCCTTTGAATCAGTAGATTGCCCTAGGACTAAAAAATATGGTGGGAGGGGTTTGGGATTAGCAGTTACTAGACAGTTAGTCGAGTTACATGGTGGCAAAATTCATGTGCGATCGCGTAGCCTGCGAGAAGCACAATTTCGCCTGGGAGGATCCCCTAAGGGATCGCAAAATAAGTCTGGTTCCCAGTTTACATTTACTTTGCCAGTGTGTCAGAGGCAGGTTCAGCAGACCTCAGCACTGTTGCCAATTGAATCCATCGCTCCAGTTCCGGACTTGACCAATGAAACCCCGAACTTTACTGGAGCCTTAGCAGCAGATAGTGGATATATCAAAATTTTGATTGTGGACGATGAACCAGTCAACCGCCAGGTTATTAGCAATTATCTTTCCATGGAAAACTATGCGATCGCTACAGCCACTAATGGTTTAGAAGCTTTAGAAATTCTCTCAACTGGTTTCCAGCCTGACTTGATCTTACTGGATGTGATGATGCCCCGCATGACGGGCTATGAAGTTTGCGAAAAAATTCGCCAGAAGTTTTTGCCCAGTGAACTTCCGGTGATTATGTTAACCGCCAACAATCAAGTTTCCGATTTGGTGGAAGGGTTTACTTGTGGAATAAATGATTATCTGACAAAGCCTTTTTCTAAGCATGAATTGTTAGCCCGAATTAAAAGTCATTTACGGCTTTCTAAAATTACCTCTGCTTATGGTAAGTTTGTCCCCCATGATTTTTTGCGCTTCCTAGGATATGAAAGTATTGTTGATGTTAAATTAGGGGATCACGTTCAAAAAGAAATGACAGTTCTTTTTGCTGATATTCGCTCTTTTACCAGCCTATCAGAACAGTTATCTCCTCAAGAAAATTTTAATTTTATTAATAGCTATTTGAGTCGAGTTAGTCCAGCAATCCGGGCTCACAACGGCTTTATTGATAAATACATTGGAGATGGAGTTATGGCACTTTTTCCTGAGTCAGCGGATGATGGGGTTCAAGGTGCACTTGAGATGCAACAAACAGTTGCGGTCTACAATCAGCATCGGTGTCAAAGTGGTTATGTTCCGATTACTATCGGTATTGGTTTACATACAGGTAGCTTAATGCTAGGAACAATCGGTGAACAAAAGCGAATGGAAAGTACCGTTATTTCTGATGCAGTGAATCTTGCTTCCCGCTTGGAAGGATTAACCAAACTTTATGGTGCAGGGATTATGATTAGCCAACAAACCCTCTATAACCTGAATGAGTTTCAAAAGTACAGTTATAGATTTCTGGATCGAGTCAAAGTTAAGGGAAAAAATAAACCGGTGGCAGTATTTGAGCTATTTGATCAAGATGAACCACAACTTAAGCAGTTAAAGAGAGAAACTAAGAGTAACTTTGAACAAGCTGCTTTTCTCTACCATAGACAAGCTTTCGCTCAAGCTGAACAGATATTTCAGTCAGTTTTACAAACCAATTCCCAGGATAAAGCAGCCATGCTCTATGTCAAACGCTGCCAAAGGTATCAAACCTATGGGGTGCCAGAAGACTGGGAAAGGGCAGAAGCGTTGGATGAGTAATAATTTAGCGTTGCCCAATTGTGCAATATAGCGCTACGTTTAAGGCAAGAGGCAAGAGGCAAGAGGCAAAAGTTTACGTGCATTAGCAAATGAGCTTTTATCAATATCCTAACTTGAATGAGTAGTGCTATAATTTAGGGTAATGGGTAAAAAATAAACTATGAACCTAACCGAAACAACTGAACAATATCTCATTCTTTGTTATCAGTAATTTATCATTAAACTTTGATAAGTACTCGGACATAAAATCTACAATTGCTGATTAACTATCCTTAGCATAATTCCGTCAAAGACACCAAACTATTGAGCAAAGTATTAACACTCTGCTCTGATAAATCCAAAATCGGTAAGCTAAATTCTACATTTCCATAACACTTACTAATCGAGCGGCGGTAAGCTGGATCATAATGAGTTTCAAGCAAATCTCCTACCAAAGCATGACCTTGACCCCCATCAATCATTCCATACCACTGATTAATTTTTTTGCAGCCATAGCGAGATTTTAGAAACTCTAGCTTACCTTTGAAAAACTCAGGGTTAGTAAGCAAGTGAGGATACTCTTGCAACAACCATTCAATTCGACGTGCCAAGGGTAACTCAACTTCCACACAGCTAGCATCCTTCATGTTTTGCCATACTGAATGAGGCAAATAATTTTGTCCAATCTTATTGCTTTCTGCTTCTACCCATACTGGCTTATCGACATCAAAGTGTTGCAATTTTTCCAATAGCAGGGATTCAAACCATTTTTGGGATGGTTGAGACAATGGTTCACCTTCCCACTCTTGACCGAGCAGGGAACCTCGATGATTGGCTAACTCTTCTAAATCCAGCACCTGCACACCTTGCTGAGCAAGTTGCCGCAAGATCAGGGTTTTCCCACTACCGGTTAGTCCACACAATACTCGGTAAGTAAACTGTTGTGGCAACTGTTCTAATTGTTCCCTTACATAAGCTCGATAGGTTTTGTATCCCCCGTCGAGAACTGTAACTTGCCAGCCAATTTGAACTAACACTGCTGCCAAACTCTGGGAACGCTGTCCACCCCGCCAACAATACACCAAGGGATGGTAATTTTTATCCTTAGCAGCAAAGTGACTTTCCAGATGTCGAGAGATATTGCCAGCAACTAGAGAGGCACCAATTTTACGAGCTTCAAAGGAAGACACTTGTTTATAGATAGTCCCCACCTTAGCCCGTTGCTGATCATCGAGCACAGGTAGATTAATCGCACCTGGCATATGATCCTCAGCAAACTCACTCGGGGAGCGCACATCAATAATTTCACTGTAGTCTTCTTCCCAAGGCTGCTGGGTATAGTTATGCGATCGCTGCATTCGATGTTCAATTCTGTGTTTCGTGACATACTCCCGACGCTGACAAGCCCGAATACGGGCTTCTTACCAACACCACCCAAGGGTATCAGCTTTCGCCGACGCTGCGCGAACGGTTACACGGGTTAATTTATTATTAACGACACGGGATGCCCCGACCCGCCGGAACAATACAAAGCGATGCAGCGAGGTAGCGCGGTCTTGGGGGTCCCCCCCATGAGCGACTGCATCAAGACAAAGTTTAGAACCTTAGGTGCGCTTTCAGGATCTAAATTATTAAATTCGCCTATGTCAAGGGCACTGGGGGGGACTTTAAGAGTTTTGTTCCCCCCAAAATTGGGGTGCTAGGGGTGCAAAACCATACCCAGAATCAGCAACGCTCAATTTTGTAACTTGGCTGAAGGGGCGAAAGTCGCTCCCTAGCTTTTAGCTACCTTTTCACCCCCTGAGGTTCTAGGAAACACGTTGCCAAGTGAGGTAAAAGGTATTCCCCGCAAATAATTTACTTAGTACAAGTATATCTTCTGAAAGCTCAAAATTCCGTTCTAAGTTTATACCAATCATATCTGGAATTAAACTAACTTCAACATCGTGAATAACTTTATTATCTCTAATTTCATATTTACCACTATAAGAAATATAGTTCATCGCTGCCTGAGAATATATAAAAGGTGCTTTTATATACTTCAGTATGTTTGTTATTAACTCTAGTTTGGATACCTTCCTACCATTCTGGATTTCTTCCATAGATAAGCCAAGATTCAAGCGATTACTCCTCATGATTGAGGCTGACATATATCCCTCCTGAGTATATATAATCTGCCCTACGGGATTTTTGCCATAGGGATAACTTATTTTTTGTTCCTTATCTACAGATTTCATTTCGACAAGTTTCCATGTTCCGACAAAAGCATCTTTTGATACTATACTATGTGTCATTTTTGTTCCTTAATTACTTTTTTTTTATAATACGCCTATTATCTACGTCTAATTGAATACTTAATCAGATCCTATCTTATCCTATAGATAGGATCTGAGCAATTGTGTCCAAAAGCAGTTTTTTGCTATCCTTCAAGAACATATGTTTACCAGGAAACATTTGCACTTCAAATGTACTCGAAGTGTACTTCGACCATTCTGAAAGTTGTTTTTCACTTGTCAAAGAATCGTTGATGCCACCAAAGCTAGAGATTGGGCAACTCAGAGCAAGTTTTTCCACGTAACTATAGCTTTGTAATAGCTGCAGGTCTGCTTTAAATACATTAATCAATTCTTGTAAAAGTGATGGATCGTCATAAATATCTTTTGGGATTTCTGAAATATTCATAAAATAATTCAGCTTTTGTTCTTGTGAGAAAGATTCAAACTCCTTTGAAAAATAAATATCTGATGGTGGTAGGGCAGCACTTAAGAAAAGGTGTAGTGGTTTGAGATTATAGTCTTCTTCAAGAAGATGGGCAAGTTCAAAAGCAATCAATGCTCCCATGCTATGGCCGAAAAAAGCAAATGGTCTATCTAAGTAAGGACTGAGAATTTCTCCTAAAACCTGGATGAGAGGAACAAACTCAGTAAAAGGTTTTTCCTGTAGGCGTCTTTGCCTGCCTGGAAGTTGAATTGGCAATACTTCTATATCTGTTAGGAGCTGATCAGACCATCCTTGGAACATTGAGGCACTTGAACCCCATGGGTGAAAGCAGAATAGACGCAGACGAGCATTGGGTTTTGGTTGATGATATGCAATCCAAAGGTTTGTTTTGTCAACTAATTCTTTACTTTCATCTTTAGAATTAGAATAACTGTCTTGAGTCAGTTGTTTAGTCAGATCTTCTGCTAATTCAATTATGCTAGGTCCTTCTTGGATTTTGCCAGCAGATATAGTCACTTCTAGTTGACTTTCAAGTTTACTTCTGAGTTCAATACCAGTTAAGGAATCAAAACCCAATTCTAAAATAGATTGCTGTGGATCTATAAGGTTTGAAGCATTGATTAGAAGTATTTTACCAACCTGCTGTTGGATATATTCAATTAGAATTTGTTTGCATTCTTGAGTAGAAACTGTTGCTAATTTTTGGATTAGTTCAACATTTTTAGTGGATTGCTGTGGAGACGCAATCTTGATTGTTTTCTCCCAATCCTTCAAGAACAACCATTGTGCCACTCTCTCTTGCCAAGCTGACCAATTAATTGGCACTACCCCGACTTCTGTCACCTCGCTACTCATCAGTAGCCCTAGAGACTCCAACATCTGAGTTGGAGTGAGGGAACCTAGAGCTTGCTTCTGTTCCCTCACCTCTGCACCATGTTCAACGGCTTCTCCCACTTGAGTCAAATCACCCCAGTGAATACTCAATCCAGGCAACCCAATACCTCGACGATAATGAGCTAAACTATCAAGAACAGCATTAGCAGCTGAATGGTTTCCCTGACTCGGTGAACCAAAAAGGGATGCTACTGAAGAAAACAACACAAAAAAGTCTAATGGTTGATTTTGAGTTAACTCATGCAAATGCCAAGCACCTTGAACTTTTGGAGTCATCACTTTCTCAAAGCTTGACCAAGTCTGGTGTTGTAGGATTCCATCGGACAAGATTCCGGCTGCATGAATCACTCCTGCCAATGGGAATCTTGAGTGGTTAATATTATTCAACACCCTAGCTATAGATTCAACTTCTGACACATCAGCCAGTTCTACTACTACTTCAGCTCCAGCAAGTTCTAACTCAGTCAATTTCTCAATTGCACCATCATCCGGTGAATAATTTCCCATCAATACTAAATGCTTGGCTCCCTTCGATACCATCCAACGTCCAACCAATTCAAAAATATCGATACTTCCTGTAATTAGGTACGTGGCATCCTCACGGAAGTGTAGGGAAACTTCGGTTGTAGGATGAGAGCGTATTAACCGAGCTACATAACGATCATCCCCTTGCCATACTACTTGGTCTTCTGTATCCTCTGACCAAACTTCCTGGAAAAGTGCCAACCCTTTAGCCTCTAAAGTCTGGTTCAAGTCTAAATCAATTCGCACACAATTGAGTTCTGGATGTTCCAAACCAATCACCTTCCCCATTCCCCAGACCGAAGATTGGGCTAATCCTGAGACGTCTGGATGAGTTCCCTGTATCGGTTGCGCTCCACAGGTTACTAGCCATAACCGAGGCGGTTTTGATAATCCCCCTTTAACCAATGCCTGAACCAAAGATAATGTAGCACCACACCCCTGTATCGATAGATTTTTTAATTCCTGGGAACTGATGTGTTCCGCAGCTTTGGCGTCCATTGTCCAACATTGCACTACCCCATATATTGAAGGTAAATTAGCTGAAATAGTAGCTATCAGTTGTTCAAATTCTGCAAGGTTGTGATAGTCAATCGTAAATTCTGTTGGTGTTGTTTGTTGATATTGCTCTCCAGCAAATACCAAAGTACAGGTTTCTCCCATTGAGCGTAGTTGAGTTGCCAACTCTTGAGCAACTCCTTGAGTATCTGCTAATATCAACCAGTGCTTCTGTTCTGATGATGTCTTCTCTGACACTGTTTGCTCAGCTTGTGCAACAATCACTGCCTGGTGAGACAAAACTTCTGGCATGCTCTCAATTTCTGGTAAAGTAACTACTTGAGTAAAACCTGTTTCACTAAGTAATTGCTTCCACTTATCACGACTCAGTAGAGGATAGTCTGGTCGTATATCATAATCAGTGAATTTCCACCATCCCTCTAACAATCCAAATGTCAAGTCCCCCCACCGAGTCCGAGTTGTTGCTTCATACAAGACCAACATTCCCCCTGGTGCCAACAGTTGCCGTACATGGGATAATGTCTGTTTCATATCGGTGGTTGCATGAAGCACATTAGCAGCAATAATTACATCATATTGATGAGACTCAAATCCTTGGTTTGTCGGGTCTACCTCTATATCTAAGGCTTGATAGCCCAAGAATCGATAATCCTGGAATTTCTCTTGGGCTTTACTTGTAAATAATGCTCCAATATCGGTGAAGATATATTTTGTTTGGTTGGGATTGAGATGGGGCAGAATATAACTTGTCGTCCCTCCTGTTCCCGCTCCAATTTCCAACAACCGTATTCCTTGGCTAGGTGGTAATTTCTCCATGGCTTTCGTGATGGCTTTTTGCAGTATCGTATTCATCACTTGCGCTACAGGTGAGTCTTGATACAGTTGGGTTGAAGCGGTTAATTCTCCTTGAGGAAACACCAGTTCCAGCGGGTCTATTGCTCCTCGTAGTACCCCACTTAGTTGAGATGCACAACGGTCTAGTATTGTCAATGCTGCTTCATCTGGATATTGATTTTGTAAACTCTGATTTTTTTTAGTGGGGTTGACTTTTTCTAAGGTTTGTTTCACCTGCCACTGCTGTTGATTGGACTGGAGTATTCCTGCTTCTGCTAAGATTTGTAGCAGACGTTGAAACAGTCGTCTATGGATAGGAACTATGCCTAAATGTTGGGCTGCTGCATCAAATTCAAAGCTCTCTGTCGGCTTGTATGACCAACCCATTGACTGCAATGCTTGCACTATATAATCTATGCTTAATTCTTCTAAGGCAGTTCCGATTTCTGAGGTGCGAGCATTATCTACTTGAGTTACTAATTCTGTCACACTGGGAGTCAGTTTTTGCTCCACTTCTACTGGTTTGAGCAGGAAATCAGGGGATAGCAGCCTCCCCAAAAGACCTTTTTTTCTCCATTCTACTTCATAGAGCCAATTAGTGATTGATTCGTCTTCTGTTCCTAGTAGAGTTTGTTGAGTAGCAAGTTTTACTTTAAAGCCTTTAACTGTGGCAATGATTTCTCCCTCTGGAGTCACTAGGGTCACTTCAGTGGTTAAATTTTCTTGACTTTCTAGCTTTGCTGGAGTGACTGATGCGATCGCCCAAAGGGAAAGTCCTGGACGACCATATACTTGAAATTGCTCGACCCCTACTGGTAGATAAGTTTTGTCGCTCTCTATTTGTGGCAGTGCATGAGTAATTACCTGTAATGCTGCATCTAATAATGCAGGATGGAATTGATAATCAATTGTTTCTGCTATTAATTCTTCAGGTAATTTAATCTCAGCAAGTGCTTGGTTAGCTCCAGACCACATTTTTTCAATTCCCTGGAAACTGCTGCCGTAGTCTATGCCAATTTTTTGGAATTGTTGATAATGTTGTTTGACTTCTATCGGTTGACTACACCAAGCTTGGTATTTTTCCAGGTCTACTCTGGTTTGAGATGTATCTGTTAGGTTGGGTCGGATGTTTACCGTGGCATGAAGTATCCACTTTTGTTCTTCTTGGTTGTGTTGTTCGAGTTGAGTAAATATTTGTAATTGGTGGCTTTGGTTGTCTGATGGGATGAGTATAGTTTGGAGTGAGATTAATTCCTCTGCTGGCAAAATCAATTCCCGTTGGATGATTAGTTCTTCTACTACTAACTTGGGGTTTTTTAATCGGTAATTTCCTGCTGCTAGCGCTATTTCTAAGTAAGCTGTTGTAGGAAATAGTGCTTGATTAAATACTCTGTGGTGGCTGAGGTAAGTTGGGGCTTTTTCTCCTATGAGTGATGTAAAAATTTGTTGTTCACCTGCACAATTTAGTTTTTTTCCTAATAGTGGATGTAGATTTTTACCTGTTGAAAAATATTGTTTTGTCGTTAAAATATTGCTTGTTTCTATCCAATACCTTTCACGTTGGAACGGATAAGTTGGCAACATCACCTTACAACGAACATAATCTTGGTCAAACCCTGACCAGTCAACTTTAACTCCCTGCAAATACAACTGTGCCAAACTAGAAAGTATTTGTTCCCACTCACCTCTCAAAAGCGCAGGTTCCTCTGGCTTACCCTTTTCTAAGGGGGACAGGAGGGGGATTTTACCCGGAGGCAAAGAAGGCAACCACATACCTTGATTTTCAGGCAAACATTGACGCCCCATTCCCAACAATACTGGTTTTGATCCAATTTCCAGGAAAACTTTATATCCTTGCCGATCCAAAGTTTCCATACTCTGAACAAACCGTACTGGTTGTCTGATATGATTCACCCAGTATTTTGCTGTAGCGATGCTTTCATCAGCTAATTTTCCAGAAATATTTGATATTAATGGAATTTGGGGTTGATTATAAGTAATTTGTCTAGCTACAACCTCAAACTCTGCCAGCATGGGTTCCATTAATGGAGAGTGGAAAGCATGGGATACTTGTAGGCGTTTGGTTTTAACTTTGTGAGATTCCAGTTTACTACAAATTTCTCCAATAGCTCCACTTGCTCCAGAAATCACAATACTTTCCGGACCATTAATAGCAGCAATAGCTACTTCTGAGTTATAGGGAGCGATCGCTAACCTTACCTGAGATTCAGATGCCAATATTGACACCATTTCTCCAGCATCAGGTAACTGTTGCATTAATTTTCCCCTAGTAGCGATCAGCTTCAGACCATCTTCGAGACTGAAAACTCCCGCTACAGTTGCTGCCACATATTCTCCAACACTATGACCCATGACAACATTTGGCTCTACTCCCCAAGACTTCCATAACTGCACTAGAGCATATTCTAGGGCAAACAGAGCTGGTTGAGTGTATGCTGTTTGGTCTAGTAAAGAAGTTTCTTCCCTTTTCTCCGTAGGGGCGAATGGCCATTCACCCTTACCCTGCTCCCTATTCTCTAAATCAGAATAGAGAACGTCTAACAGAGGTTTTTCTAGGTAAGGTTGCAGAATTTTGTTGCATGCCTCCAAAGCACTCCGAAATGTGGGTTGAGTTTGGTACAACTCCCATCCCATCCTTACATATTGGGAACCTTGACCAGTGAATAAAAAAGCAATTTTAGGCTTACTGGTAGTGTTCGGAAGTTGACTAGAGAACAATCCTACAAGTTCATTTTCAGTATTAAAAGTTCCTAATTTTTCTCTTAGTTCATTCACCGAAGTTGCTAATACAGCAAGACGATGTTTAAAATGAGATCGCCCCACATTTGCTGTATAACAAATATCATCTAATGATCTTCCATGGAACGTCCCTACATGATTTTCTAAATACTCACAATAACGTTTCGCCAACTCTTCCAGAGCAGGTTGAGTTTTTGCTGACAACGTTAATAAATGAACCGGACGTTCTAAACTTTCTTCACTTTTGACTTGGATAGGAGCAGACTCCAAAACAACATGAACATTGCTACCGCTCATGCCAAAAGAACTAACTCCTGCCCTTCGGGGTTTTTCGCCATCCTGCCAGGGTATGCCAGAAGTGGGAATAGTTACAGGGATTTGATTCCAGGGAATATAGAGATTAGGTTTATTAAAGTGTAAATGAGGCGGTATTTCCTGATGGTGAAGTGCCAGTGCTACTTTGATTAAAGATGAAACTCCTGCTGCTGCTTCTAAATGCCCGAAATTAGTTTTCACCGAACCCACTATCAGCGGTTGATTTTGAGAACGATTTTTACCATAAATGGCTGCTAAAGCTTCTAATTCTATGGGGTCGCCCAGAGTGGTTCCCGTTCCATGTGCTTCCACATAGCTCACCTGATGGGGTTCCACTCTGGCATTTTGCAGAGCTTGTTGTATGACTTCTTTCTGCGCTTTTTTATTAGGAACAGTCAGACCACTGCTTGGCCCGTCATGGTTAATAGCTGAACCTCGAATCATTGCTAAAACTGTATCTCCATCAGCTATAGCATCAGAAAGACGCTTGAGAACAACAACTCCGCATCCTTCTCCTTGGCCATAACCATCTGCGGATGCGTCAAAAGTTTTGCAGCGACCATCAGGAGCTAGGGCTTTAATTTTACAACGAGCAACTGTATTCCCTGGTGAGAGAATCAAATTTACCCCACCTACTAAAGCTAAGTTACATTCTTTTAAGCGCAGACTTTGACACGCCAGATGCGTCGCGACTAGAGACGACGAACAGGCTGTATCTAACTGAATATTTGGGCCTTGTAAACCCAGTAGATGGGAAATACGACCGACTGCCATACTGCGGGCGCTACCTAGACTAGAGTAGGCATTGGCAGAAACGCTATTCTCCTTATTCCTGGAAGATTGGTCAAGCATTTGGGTAACTATTTTTGCCGTTCCGGTGGCGAGCTGGATTGATGTATAGTCATCGGTGCAAATCCCAACATATACCCCTGTTTTACTATTTTTCAGATGATTTGGTGCAATTCCAGCGTTTTCCAGTGCTTCCCAGGTAACTTCTAATAGTAGCCTTTGTTGGGGGTCTAAGCTTACTACTTCTCTGGGAGAAATACCAAAAAACTGAGGGTCAAACTGGTCAACTTGTTGAATGAAACTCCCCTGTCGGGTATATGCTGCTAAGGGAGCTTCTGGGTCTGGGTCGTAGTAACTCTCAATATCCCAGCGGTCTGATGGTATTTCTGTAACTGCATCAATACCCTCGTGTAATAGATGCCAGAATGAATCAGGGTCATTGGCATTACCAGGAAATCTGCAACCGACTCCAATAATGGCAATGGGTTCTGTTTTTTCTCTATCGACTGTTTCAAGCTTACTGTGAACTTGTTCTAAAAGCTGAAATAATTGTTCAGATGAAAGCGCCTGTTGTCCCATAAGTTTGGATAAATTACTCTGATATCAAATCCCGATAATTAGCGGTCATAAATTTTTTGTTTGTAGTAGGGCTTTATCCCCTCAAATCTCAAATATTTATGTTTGGGCTAAAGCGCTACTACGAGCATAATTATTAGTGTTCTACCAGACCTAATATTAGGTGTATATAACTAAATTGTAGGAGCAATTATTGCTCCTACACTAATCACCCAATGCTAGTTTATCCTCCCTTAGTTGTTGTTAAGTAGATTTTGTATCTGTTGGAATTTTTCGGCGATCGCATCTGTAACTTTTTCCTGAGGGATAGCTGGTGTTTCAGGCTTATCGTTGTCTGAAGTATCAACAGTTTTCTCTAACTCTGGTGCCAAAACTTCGGTAGCTAAATACTCAGCTAGAGCTTCAATATTTGTATACTCAAACAAAACCGTAGAAGACACCGAACAACCTAAGCTGTTTTGTAGCAAATTCCGGAGTTCCAAAGACAACAAAGAATCCATTCCCATATCAAAAAAGCCTAACTGTGTATCTGGCAGTTGAGATTCTGGGAACCCAAGTAACTTACCTACCACACCTTGGAGATAATTTGTCATTATCTGTGGGCGATCGCTTGCTTTTGCCTTTTGAAGTTCCGCTAAAAATTCGTTACTCTTGGTTTCTACTGCGACAGACTGGGAACTCATAAACTCTGACAACACTGGCATGATCATTCCCGCAGGCAGTTGAGCCACAAACTGAGACCAGTTAATAGGTATGACTCCCACTTGAGTTGCTGACTCTGCCAATAACTGGCTCAACATATCTAATCCTTGTTCTGGTGGAATACTACTCATACCTAGAGAGCGAATCCGACTTTGGAATTGACTTGCTAAACGTGCTGCCATGCCTCCTTCTCCCCAAGCGGCCCAGTTCACACTCAACCCAGGTAAACCTAATGCTCGGCGATGATAAACCAAACCATCCATAAAAGCGTTAGCTGCTGCATAGTTACCTTGACCAGTGGAACCCAAGAAAGATGCTGCGGAGGAGAAACACACAAAGAAGTCTAATGGCAAATCTTGAGTAAACTGATGGAGATTCCAGGCACCTTGAACTTTGGGGGCCATTACTTTTGTAAACCGCTCCCAGTTCATCTGTTGCAACACCCCATCATCCAAAACACCTGCTGCATGAATCACACCATGCAATGCTGGTAAGGATGTCTTGACCTGCTCAATTATACTTGCTACATCTTGCTCGACAGCAACATCTCCTAACTGGACTGATACTTGTGTTCCCAGTTGTTCAAGTTGAGCAATAGCTTGTTTCGCTTTCTCTGATGGTTCACGACGTCCGGTCAGTACTAAATATTTAGCGCCCTTATCTACTAACCACTGAGCTAGTTGTAATCCCAGAGCGCCCAAACCACCAGTAATTAGGTAACTGCCTTCTGCAACAATATTAATTTCTGATTTGTCTTCTGTAGTTGTTTGCTGTTCTCGTCTTACCAGTCGCGCTACACGACGTTCTCCCTGCCGATAAGCTATCTGGTTTTCTTCTTCTGGAGACAAGAGTTCTTGGTATAACAACTCTGCTACGTCTTCTGCTTTCGTACTTGCTTCCAAGTCGAGTAACCGACATTGCATTTCTGGATGTTCCTGGGTAATGACTCGACCTAATCCCCAAACTGGCGATTGTTGGACTTGTACAGCTTCGTCAGTAACCACACCCATTGCGCCTTGAGTAACTACCCACAAATGCGGCATCTGCTGTGGTTTTGTTTCCGCCAAAGCTTGCACCAGATGTAACAAACTAGCACAACCATATTCTATTGCTGTTTCTAGGCGATCGCTATTTGTCGCCATGCTCCACAGATGAACTATTCCTTGTATCTCCTTAGTTTCATTCAACAGACGTTTAAAGTCTTCAGGAGCAGTAGGATTAATTTCGTAGTGTTTCCCATCGATCTGCTGATAACTATTACTAGGAGAAACTATGACACATCCATCTCCCAATTTTTCCCTTAACCCTGATGCCACAGCACCATCTTCTGCAAACAACAACCAGTTTTCTTTTACCTTTTGCCCTTTGCTTTTTGCCTTTTGAGCTGGCCATTCCAGTTCATACAACCAACGTTGGGGTGTTACTTCCGAGTAGGATGTCAGTTGAGCGAGGATTTGTTGATTCCACTCAGCAACTTCTTCACTTGATAACTGTTCTTGCTTTTGAGCTGTCAGCAATACATAACTTGCTATTCCTTTACTCAAAACTTTTCCTAATTGATAGTAAGATTTGAATCCAGAACGTACATTTTCATCTTGATTCCTTTGATATAACTGCTCCAAGCGTCCTTCAAAGTCTGGGTCGTACAAAAAGTTAGAGATTTCCGGACTCACATCTATTGCTGCTAATAACTGGAGATGGTGCTGAGATAAAAGTTCCACCCACTCAGATTTTGTAATAAAGTAGGAAGATGTTTCTTCATGGTCGATCGCTATATCGCTATTGGAGATGAAATCTGCCAGCACCAGATATCCTTGTTGATTTAAATGATTGCCGATATTGGTAAACAGTGCCTGTTTATCCAAAATGTGGTGAGCAACTTCAAACCCAAACGCCAGATCGTAATGGTTAGGAAACTCATCTTTTGCACTATCTCGGTTATAAATTTTTACTCGCTCTTGCAGTTGACTTTCGCGGACTCTTGTGCTACCAAATTTGGCTTGTTCGCTAGAAATAGTGTATCCATTCAATTGCAGGTGTTCGTATTTTTGAGCAAGCTGAAGCAAATCTGAAGCATATCCACAACCAAAGTCTAGAACTTTTTGACAAGCTGAAAAATCGACTTGGGCAAATAATAGTTGTCTCAACTCTTTTTGAGAATCAAAAATCATCTGACGATTTTTTTCTTGATTAGGTTCAGTCAAACATTTAATCCAGGAAAAATCAGGGACTTTTTCTGGAAACAAACCAAAGGTTAAATATGGTGATTCTGCTAACCCATCTGCTTGACTACCAGCTTGTACTTGACCCAAGGTTGCCACGGCATTGTAATACTCGTGAACGGTACCGCCTTTAAACTCCAGATAATTTTGCTGTCGTTTTACCAGAAGTTCGAGCAATTTTGGTAAAACTTGTTGCTCTTGTTCTGTTAGTTCCCCTGCTAATTCTACTTCCTCTGCTAACTGCTTTGTTTCACCTTGGTTGAGCAGTTTAACAATGGGAGTTGATAGAGTGTCATCTTGAGATTTATGTCCGTTTTCTTTAACTTCTTGCCAATAACGCTGTCTTTGAAACGGATAAGTTGGTACGGCGACTTTAGAACGAGGATAGTCGCGGTCAAATCCTGACCAGTTTACTGTAACTCCCTGTGTGTACAGTTGCCCCAAACTGGTAAGTATTTGCTGCCAATCATCTTGAGGTGGACGCAATGAAGGCAGCCAACTGCCCACATCTTCTGGCAAACATTGACGACCCATTGCCAGTAATATTGGTTTGGGTCCAATTTCTAAGAACAGTCGATAGTTTTCTTGTTCTAGAGTTTCCATACTCTGGGTAAAACGCACGGGTTGACGAATATGATTTACCCAATAGTCTGGGGTAGCAATTTCTGCTGTTGCTAGTTTTCCACTCACATTGGAAATCAAGTCAATTTGTGGTTGAGTATAGGTTAATTCTTTTGCTACAACTGCAAATTCTGCCAACATTGGTTCCATGAGTGGGGAGTGGAACCCATGGGATACCTGTAGGGGTTTTGTCTTAACTCCCTTTTCTGACAAACTGTTACAGATAGCTTGGATAGCTTGACCCACACCAGAAATAACGATGCTTTCTGGTCCGTTGATTGCTGCTATATTTACTTGGGAACTGTAGGGTGCTATTGCCTCGTTTACCAAAGATTCTGATGCTAACACAGAAACCATTTCCCCACCACTGGGTAACTGCTGCATTAACCGTCCCCTAGTTGCAATTAGTTTCAGACCATCTTCTAGACTGAATACTCCTGCGATACAAGCTGCCACATATTCTCCTACGCTATGACCCATCACTATATCTGGTTTAATTCCCCAAGATTGCCATAATTGAGCTAATGCGTATTCAATGGAAAATAGGGCAGGTTGAGTATAAGCAGTCTGGTCTAGTAAAGAATTTTCTTTTCCATTTTCTGAGTCAGAATAGAGAACATCTAACAAAGGTTTCTCTAAAAATGAACTCAAAATTTGGTTACATTGGTCTAAAGTTTGACGGAAAATAGGTTGAGTCTCATACAGTTTTCTTCCCATGTTGACATACTGAGAACCCTGACCAGTAAACAAAAATGCTATTTTTGGTGAAGTTGTAGTATTGGGAAGCTTGCCATCAAATATTCCTGTGATGTCCTTTCCTGCTGCGCGATCGCTCAGTTTTTTTGATAATTCATTTTTATCAGCAGCAATCACTGCTAGTCGATGATTAAAATGGGAGCGTCCTGTATTTGCCGTATAACAAATATCTTCTATTCCTAATTCTGGCTTGTTTTCCAGGTAATTGCGATAATTACTGACCAATTCTGCCAGCGCTTTTTCTGTCTTCGCCGACAGGGTTAATAGATGTAACGGACGTTCTAAGCAATCTTCACTGTTGCCTGTTTCCTGTTGCTTGTTGCTTTCTGTTGCTGCTTCTTCTAGGATAATATGAGCATTCGTGCCACTAATTCCGAAAGCACTAATACCTGCTATTCTTGGTTTTTCGCTTCGCTGCCAAGGAGTAGCTGAGGTAGGAACAGCTATCGGCAGTTGATGCCATGGAATGTGGGGATTAGGATTTTTTAGGTGCAAGTGGGGCGGTATTTGTTCATTCTGTAGGGATAAAACCACCTTGATCAGAGCTGATACCCCTGCTGCTGCCTCTAAGTGTCCGAAGTTTGTTTTCACTGAACCCACGACCAGGGGTTGATTTATGGGACGGTTTTTGCCATAAACTGCTGCCAAAGATTCTAACTCTATAGGATCGCCCAGGGGAGTACCTGTACCATGAGCTTCTACATAACTTACCTGACTTGGCTCAACTTTGGCATTTTGTAACGCTTGCTGAATTAGTTCTTTTTGAGCCATTTTATTAGGCACAGTCAGACCGCTACTCGGTCCATCATGGTTAACTGCTGAACCTCGAATCACTGCCAAAACTCGGTCGCCATCAGCAATAGCATCAGAAAGACGTTTCAGCACAACCATGCCACATCCTTCTCCCTGACCATAACCATCTCCAGAAGCATCAAAGGTTTTGCAGCGACCATCAGGGGCAATTGCTTTCAACTGACAACGGCCAATAGTACTCACAGGCCAGAGAATCAAATTGACCCCGCCTGCGATCGCTAAATTACTCTCCTTTGAACGCAAACTCTGGCAAGCTAGATGCACAGTTACCAGAGAGGAGGAGCAGGCTGTATCTAACTGGATATTTGGCCCTTGTAAACCCAGTAGATGAGAAAGGCGACCAACTGCCATACTACGGGCATTTCCTGTACCAGAGTGGGAATCCATCAAGGGGAGGTTTTCCCAACTCATACCTCGTTGGCCATAGTCATCTGTACAAATGCCCACATATACACCTGTTTTGCTATTTCTCAGATTAGTGGGTGCAATGCCTGCATTTTCTAATGCTTCCCAAGTGACTTCTAGTAGTAGTCTTTGTTGAGGGTCTAAACTGACTGCTTCTCTGGGAGAAATCCCAAAAAATAGGGGGTCGAACTGGTCAACTTGCTGGATATACCCCCCTTGTTTGGTGTAGGTTTTTCCTGGAGTCCCTGGGTTAGGATCGTAATAAGCATCAACATCCCAACGACCTGACGGTACTTCGCCTACAGCGTCTATCCCCTCATGTAATAAATGCCAGAATGATGCTGGATCGTTGGCATTACCAGGAAATCGACATCCAACCCCAACAATAGCGATCGGTTCAGTTTTTTCTTTGTTAACTGCTTCAAGTCTATTTCGCATTTCTTTGATAGTTTGAAGCACTTGTTGGGAAGAAAAAACTTGTTGTTCTGTCTCTGCATTATTAGTCATTTTAGTCCTCATCATTACTCAGTAGAAGCGTAATTTCTTTCAGTTCCTCTTGAATGGCCGTGGCCACTTCTGTTTCCTTAATAGCAGTTGCTATCGCCTCTTCATATAGCGGTTGAATCTCATTATTAACAGTAATTTGTTGATTTGGATTTGTCAAGCTTGAAGTTTCATTTTTTTGATCTAAATCTTCTCCGAAAATCTGGATCATTAAATAATCAGATAATTGCTGAATATTAAAATGCTCTACCAATGTTGAAACTGAAACTGAACAGCCAAGACTTGTTTGTAATATTTCTCTGACCTCAAGCATCATGGAGTAATTTAAACCCATATCGACGAAACCCAAGTTTGCCTCTATATTTTGAGGTCGATCTAATCCTAATATTTTACCTACTACATCTTGCAAGTATTTGATAATTAAATGTTGACGGTCTTTGTTTGGAGTCTTCTCCAGTTGTTGTAAAATTCCGGTTGAATTATCTGAAGATTTAAGATAATTTTGATGTCGATTGATTAAACTATGTAGTAGTTTAGGCAATAATTTATATTCATCTTTTGTAAAATTGTGTTCTTGGTTCAATTCCTTGGTTAATCCCTCTATATCACCTTTGTTTAGCAGGTTAACAATTAAGCTTGAGTTATTTTCTTGGATAATTGTTGCCGACTCTTTTTCAGAATTTTCAATCCAATAACGTTGTCTTTGAAATGGATAAGTAGGTAGTGCTACTTTCTCACAAATATAATCTTTATCAAACCCTGACCAATCTACTTTAGCACCCCGTACATACAACGTTCCTAAACTTGAGAGTATCTGTTGCAATTCTTCTACTCCCGGACGCAATGATGGCAACCATTCTCCCACATCTTCTGGTAAACATTGACGTCCCATCCCCAGCAATATTGGTTTTGGTCCCACTTCCAAGAACAATTCATAACCTTGCTCATTTAGAGTGTTCATACTCTGAGCAAACTTCACTGGTTGTCGGACATGATTTACCCAATATTTAGCTGTAGTCATTTCTGAACTCACCTTTTGACCAGTAACATTAGAAATAACTGGTATCCTAGGCTGACTATAGGTGACTTCCTGAGCTGCTGCTTCAAACTCTGCCAGCATTGGCTCCATTAACGGGGAATGAAAAGCATGGGACACCTGTAAATGTTTGGTCTTAACTCCCATTGCTTCTAACTTACTACAAATGGTTGCGATCGCTTCACTTTCACCAGAAATCACGATGTTTTCTGGTCCATTAATCGCTGCTATTGTCACCCTAGAACTATACTCGCCTATAGCCTCTGTTACCTGAGATTCTGATGCCATTACAGATACCATTTCACCACCAGAGGGTAACTGTTGCATCAACCTGCCCCGCATGGCGATTAATTTCAGACCGTCCTCCAGACTAAAAACCTCTGCCACACAAGCTGCTACATATTCTCCCACACTATGACCCATCACCACATTGGGTTTAATCCCCCAAGATTCCCATAACTTAGCTAGGGCATATTCTATAGCAAACAAAGCCGGTTGGGTATAACCTGTTTGGTCTAATACACTTGACTTTTGTGCATCTTTAGGGTGAATAACTTCTAATAGAGGTACTTCTAGATAGGGTTGTAAAATTTGGTCGCATCGATCTAAAGCTTTACGGAAAGTCGGTGCTTGTTCATACAATTGCTTACCCATATCCACATACTGGGAACCTTGACCTGTGAATAGGAAAGCTAGCTTAGAACTTGCGCTACCACTATCAAATTCTCCACAAGATAGTCCAACTACTTCCTTTCCTGTTTTTTGGTAAAGTAGCTTTTCTGCTAATTCCTTTTGGTCAGAAGCAATAACTGCTAGTCGATGCTTAAAATGTTTCCTTCCTGTATTAGCCGTGTAACATACATCTGCTACTGCTAAATCTGGATACTTTTCTAAATGTTTTTGATAACTACTGACTAAATCTTCTAAAGCTTTTTCTGTTTTTGCCGATAGAGTTAATATATGAATTGGACGTTCGGCAATATCTTCACTTCTGGCTTCTGACTCTCTTGGTGCGCATTCCCTTGCGTCTTGCGCCGACGCGGGGTCGCACCGCTTCTCACTTCTGACTTGAATTGGAGCTTCTTCTAAAATGGCATGAGCATTTGTACCACTAAAACCAAAGGAACTTACTCCAGCGAGGCGACTTTTCCCATTCCTTTGCCAAGGGGTCAGCTGGGTCGATACTTCTACTGGTAAGTCCGACCAATTAATATAAGGATTAGGCTGGTTAAAATGCAGTGATGGTGCTATTTTTTGATGTTGCAGTTGCAGGACTACTTTCATTAAACCAGCAATTCCTGCTGCTACCTCTAAGTGACCAATGTTGGTCTTAGCAGAACCAATGATTACAGGGTGCTCAACAGAGTGGTTTGAACCAAATACTGTTCCTATGGCTCCAACTTCAATGGGGTCTCCCAAAGAAGTTCCTGTACCATGAGCTTCAATATAACTAACATCTGCTGCGTCTACTCCTCCATTGGCTAAAGCTTGACGGATTACAGCTACTTGAGACGGACCATTAGGTACTGTCAATCCACCACTTGGTCCGTCTTGATTGATAGCAGTTCCACGAATTACTGCCAGAATATTATCTTGATTGGCTACAGCGTCTGAAAGTCGCTTCAAAACAATTATTCCGCATCCTTCTCCACGGACATAACCATTAGCCGAAGCATCAAAGGTCTTACAGCGACCATCAGGAGATAACATTTTGGCTTTAGAAAAAACAATACTCAACTCAGGAGATAGGAGTAGATTCACACCACCAGCTAAAGCCATATTGCATTCTCGCTGTCTGAGGCTCTGACAAGCCAGATGCACAGATACTAAGGACGAAGAGCAAGCGGTTTCTATTGCCAGATTAGGTCCAGTGAGTCCCAATATGTAGGATAGACGACCTGTAGCAGCAGAAGCCGCATTACCTGTCCCCCAATAAGCCTGTGGCATCTCACAGGTCGCCAGCTGATTTAAGTAATCGTTACTAGCAATGCCAATAAATACTCCTGTCAGACTATTAAACAATTGATCCGGGACGATGTTAGCCCTTTCTATTGCTTCCCAACTTACTTCTAGCAACAAGCGTTGTTGGGGGTCTAAGCTGTGAGCTTCTCGGGGTGAAATCCCAAAAAATGGGGCATCGAAGCGATCTATGTTTGAGATAAAACCACCATCGCGGGTATAAAGTTTACCTGGAGCATCTGGATCTCGGTCATAGTAATCATCAATGTTCCATCGCGCTAATGGTACTTCTGCGATCGCATCTACTCCATCATGGAGTAGTTGCCAGAATGCTTCAGGAGAGTTGACTCCTCCAGGGAAGCGACAACTCATTCCAATTATCGCTATGGGTTCTATTTTTTGATTTTCAAACGTTTCTACTTGAGACTGCAAAGTTTCTATCTGGCGAAAAGCATTTTCCATTAATGCTTTGTAGTTTACAGTACGGCTGTTTTTACTTTCTTTCATTAGCTTTTATTCCCTCCCAGAGATTCTAGTTTTTTAGCTAGTAGGTTAGCCATTTCATCTTCCGAAATTTCTTGAAAACGAGATGCGTTATCTATTTCCTCTTGTTCTACATTTTCTGTTTCATCTAGGTCAGAATAGAACTCTAGCGAGATGACATCACTGGCTAAATACTCTACAAGTGCTTCTACCGTCGGATAGTCAAACAATAGTGTTGAACTTAAGCTTGTCTCTAAGCTTGATTCCAAGCGATTTTTCAATTCCACTGCCATCAGAGAATCTAATCCTAAGTCAAACAAAGGTTGTCGCATTCCTATCTTTTGTGTATCTGTCCAGCCTAAGGTTTTGGCTATCAAAGAGCGAATCTGATTGGTTAATAACTCCTGACGTTCTGAAACTGGTACTGATTCAAGTTCTTCTCTAAATGCCGACTTTTGGGTTAATGATGGTTCAGTTGAAACCAAAGCCTCTAAGAATGGTATCTTTCGTCCACTAGGGAGCTGCTTGACAAATTTTGACCAATTTATAGGTGAGACTATAACTTGGCCGGAAGAGTCGGATAGCAATGAACCCAATGCCTGCATTCCTCTTTCGAGTTCCATGGTAATAATCCCACTGCTCTCCAGTCGCTTTTGATTGACACTATCTAAACGAGCAGCCATTCCTACCGAGCCCCAAGCTCCCCAGTTGATACTCAACCCTGGCAATCCCAGACCCCGACGATAGTGAGCTAATGTATCCATAAAAGAATTGGCTGCAGCATAATTCCCTTGGCCAGGCCCCCCCAAAATAGAAGCTACAGAGGAAAAACAGACAAAGAAATCTAAAGGTAAATCTTTGGTGAGTTGATGCAAATGCCAAGTTCCTTGCACCTTTGGTGCCATCACTTTGGTAAACTGCTGCCAACTAATCTGTTGCAGTACCCCATCATCCAATACCCCAGCTGCATGAATCACTCCTTTGAGAGGAGGTAATGATGTCGATATTGCCTCTAAAGTTTTGGCGACATCTTCTTGACGGGAAATATCCCCTAATAAGACACTCACAGAAGCTCCAGCTGTTTCTAAGTTCCCTATGGTTTGTTGTGCGGTTTCACTAGGAGCACGACGTCCGCTCAGGACTAGATGCTTGGCTCCCTGTTTGACCAACCATTGGGCTACTTCCAATCCTAATGCTCCTAATCCTCCTGTAATCCAATAACTTCCTTCTGGTTGGATGGACTTGGGTTCAGAAGCTTGTGGCATCTCCACTACTACCTTGCCTATGTTCTTGGCTTGTTGCATATACCGGAAGGCTTCTGTTATTTGTGTACTGGGAAATACTTTGTGAGGTAGGGCCGCAAGTTCTCCTTGGTTCCATCTGTGGGTTAATGCCTCTGACACCTGAGCAATGACCTCTGGTTGTTGTTGGGCTACTTCTCCTAAATCAAAGGGGAAATAGCTCACATCTGGTCGTTTTTCTTTGACTTGCTGTGCTTCCCAAATCCCAATTTTGCCGATTTCCACAAATCTTCCTTGAGGGGCTAATACTTCCAAATTCTTGGGAATGTACTCTCCGTTGAGGCTGTTGAGCACTACATCAACTCCCCCTCCTGCAGTAAGCTCCATGATTTGGTCGGCAAAATCTAGGGTGCGGGAGTTCATAATATGTTTGATACCCAGGGACTTGAGAAACTCCCATTTGGGAGGACTAGCAGTAGCGAATATTTCCGCTCCCGCCAGTTGAGCTATTTGTACTGCGGCTTGCCCTACACCACCAGCAGCAGCATGAATTAATACTCGCTCTCCCGGTTGAATTTTGGCCAACTGCTGCAACCCATAGTAAGCTGTCGAAAATGTCACAGGTAGGGTTGCTGCTTCACTAAAACTCATTTGTTTGGGCTTGGAGATGAGATATTCAGCTGGGATAGTGGTGAAACTGCTTAAGCCGTCGTGAACCATATTTGTTATTACTTCGTCTCCTACTTGCCACTGTGAGACTTGTGCTCCGACAGCAGAGATTTTGCCCGTACATTCCAACCCAAAGGTGAGTTGTTTAGCACTGGTAATGCCCATGTGTTCGGCATAGTAGTCTTGGAGTAATCCTAAGGCATTGAGCACGTCTCGGAAGTTTAGTCCCACTGCCGCCACCTCAATTTCTACTTGGTTAGCTTCAGGAAGAGGACGCTGCATTGGCTGCCAGCTGAGATTGTCGATAACTCCGTATTCTGCCAGTTTTAATTGCACTGGTTGCCCTGCCGAGCTGATTGGTTGTTGTTGTGGTTTTTGTTCCAGTCTGGCTACATAACGACTTCCCTGACGTAGTGCTATTTGGTCTTCTACATCTTCTGATAAGAGTTCAGCTACCAGGGAGTCTAAGTTTTGATGAATATTTGCTTCTGGGTCACAGTCTATGCGTTTACACCTTAATTCTAAGTGTTCTTGGGCAATTACTCCTCCCAGTCCCCATAAACTTCCATACTCAGGGTTAATTACTTCCGAGTCTGTGTTGACGCTCTGAGTTCCTTGAGTTACTAACCACAACTGCGGGATTTTTTCGCCCTTGCTCTTGAGGATTGCTTGCACTAAATGCAGTGCTGCCGCACAACTATTTTCTTGAATTTTATCTAATTCTAAGTTGTCTTTGTTTTCTGATTTCTGCACTCCCCACAAATGCACAACTCTCGTAATCCCTGGATTTTCTGCTAGCAGTTGTTGAAATTGTTCCTCGCTAGTGGGATTGATTTGATAGTGTTGTGGACTTAGTTGCTTATAGGTCTGTCCTGGTGATACTCTAATGCACGCGTGACCTTTGTGTTGTAGTGCGTCTAATAGTAAGAGTTGAGTCTCTTCTGCCAAGATTAACCATTTGCTGCTTGCTATTGATGGGTTCGTAGATGGTAGGGCTTGGGCTTGCCAGTTGATTTGATAATACCAATGGCTGATATCTGGTTGTAGACTTTTCAGTAGGGCATCGGTTGTTGTGACCATTATCCTTAATCCCTCCAGCTCGGCTACCACAGTTCCCTGGTTATCTACCAGGAAAATGTCTGCTGTTAAGCTGTCTTCTGGTCTTTCTGCTATCGCCCATGCTTGACTTATTGTCTGACGAAACAGTTTCAATTTTTTTATCCCTACTGGTAGATAGGTTTGGTCGCCTGTTTCTATTTTGCCCAGAGCATGACATGCGATTTGTATCGCTACATCTAATAGGGCTGGATGTAGCTGATAGTCTGTTACTTGTGTTATTAATTCCTCCGGTAAGGCTATTTCCCCCAGGGCTTTGCCTTGACCTTTCCACAACTGTTTGAGTCCTTGGAAACTACTTCCGTGCTTTAAACCTGTTGACCCACATAGTTGATAATGTTTTTGGACTTCTATTGCATGACTACAGTCTCTTTTGTATTTTTCTAGGTCTATGGTTGCTTGGCTTTTGGCAATTGGCTCTGGATAAATTTTTCCTTCACTGTGCAATCTCCATTGTAATGTCTGTTGATTCTCAGCTTCTGATGCGCTAAATATTTCAAACTTGTAACTATTATTTTCTAAGGGACTGACTACTGTTTGTACTTTCTTGATTTCTGTTTCTGGTAGGATCAACCCTCGCGCTATCACCACATCAGACACTACTACTTGCTCTTGGGAGCTGAAGATATTTTTTCCTGCTGCCATTGCTATTTCTAGGTATCCTGTACCTGGAAATAGCGCCTTATCAAACACTTGGTGGTGCTTCAGGTAGTCTGGAGATTGAGGCCTTAGGTATGATTGAAAACGATGTTGATGATCTATTCCTGCTAGGTCGAGTTTTTCTCCTAGTAATGGGTGCAAATATTTGGTTGTTGATAAATACGGTTTTTCTTGGTAGCCATTGTTAATTTCTACCCAATATTTTTCTCGTTGGAATGGATAGGTCGGTAATACTACTTTCTCTCGGTTATAGTTTTGGTCAAATCCTAACCAATCTACTTTGGCTCCCTGTACATATAACTGTCCTAAACTTGAAAGCATCTGTTGCCATTCATCTACTCCTGGACGCAACGATGGCAACCACAGACCGGCTCCCTTTGGTAGAGATTGACGACCCATCCCTAATAATATTGGTTTGGGTCCGATTTCTAGGAAAGTTTCATAGCCTTGCTGGTGCAAAGTTGTAATGCTCTGGGCAAACCTGACTGGTTGGCGCACATGATCAACCCAATATTGTGCTGTGGCTATGCTGTTGTCTGCTTTGGTTCCTGTGACGTTGGATATGATTGGTATCTTTGGTTGATGGTAGGTAATTTGACTCGCTACAGCTTCAAACTCTGCCAACATTGGTTCCATCAATGGTGAATGGAATCCGTGGGATACCTGTAGTTGTTTAGTTTTGATTCCGACTGATTCTAGGTGAGTTGCGATCGCTCTTACTGCTTCTGACTCGCCAGAAATTACGATACTTTGGGGTCCGTTGATGGCTGCTATAGCTACTTTGTCTCCTAGGGAGATCGCATTCAATGTCTCTAGGACTTTTCCTTCTGGAGCCATCACTGAAACCATTGCTCCACCAGCAGGTAATTTCTGCATCAAAGATCCCCTGGCGGCAATGAGTTTCAAGGCATCTTCTAAACTAAATACTCCGGCTACGGTTGCGGCGACATATTCACCCACACTATGACCCATGACTACATCTGGTTTAATTCCCCAGGATTGCCAGAGTTTGAATAGGGCATATTCAATGGCAAATAGAACAGGTTGAGTGTAAGCGGTTTGGTCTAGTAGGGATGAACTGGACTCATCTTTGTCTGTAGGATAGAGAATGTCTGGTAATGACTTGTCCTGGAACGTTTCTACACTACTAAGAATTTCCTCACATTGGTTAATCGCGTCACGGAAAGTTGATGCGTGGTTGTACAAGTCCCTTCCCATGTTGACATATTGGGAACCTTGACCAGTGAATAACAAGGCTATTTTTGTTATTGTGGTGTTGTTTAGCAGTTCTCCTGAGTAGATTCCGGCTACTTCTTCTCCCTGTTGGTACTGTTGTAGTTTTTCAACTAATTCTTGTTGATTTGAGGTGACAACTGCTAGTCTGTGGTTGAATTGGGCACGTCCTATATTAGCTGTATGGCAGATATCAGCTACCCTTAATTCGGGATGAGTTTTTATATAATTTTGATAACTACTGACTAAGTCACCAATAGCAGTTTCAGTTTTGGCTGATAAATTCAATAGATGAACCGAACGCTCTAAGTAATCTTCACTGTTGCCTGTTGCCTGTTGCCTGTTGCCTTCTCTTGGTGCTTCTTCTAAGATTACATGAGCATTAGTTCCACTAAAACCAAAGGAACTTACGCCAGCGATGCGACTTTTCCCATTGGTTTCCCAAGAGGTAAGTTTAGTTGAGACTTGTAGAGGTAATTGAGACCAATTAATATAAGGATTAGGCTCGTTAAAATGTAGTGATGGTGCTATTTGTTGATGTTGCAGTTGTAGGACTAATTTCATCACACCTGCAACTCCTGCTGCTCCTTCAGTGTGACCAATGTTGGTCTTAGCTGAACCAATGATTAAAGGTTGCTCTTGAGAGTGGGTCCTGCCAAATACTTTTCCTAGGGCTTCGACTTCCTGAGGGTCTCCCAAGGAAGTTCCTGTACCATGAGCTTCAATATAACTAACATCTGCTGGGTTTACTCCTCCATTGGCCAAAGCTTGACGGATAACAGCTACTTGAGACGGACCATTAGGTACTGTCAAGCCACTACTTGGTCCGTCTTGATTAATAGCAGTTCCACGAATTACTGCCAGAATATTATCCCTATTCGCAACTGCATCACTGAGGCGCTTCAATACAATTATCCCGCATCCGTCTCCACGCACATAACCATTTGCTGAAGCATCAAAGGTCTTGCACCGACCATCCACCGATAACATACGACCCTGAGACAGGGCGATGCTAAACTCTGGAGATAGCAATAGATTCACTCCTCCTGCTAGAGCTAGATTGCACTCTTGATTCCTTAAACTCGAACAGGCTAAATGGATACTTACTAATGAAGAAGAACAGGCTGTGTTTACTACTAAATTAGGTCCGATTAGCCCCAGAATATAGGAAATTCGCCCTGATGCTGTGCTGTGGGAATTACCTGAACTGATATAAGCATCAATTTTTTCTAGACCTTGACTGAATATACGGTGGCTATAGTCATTGGTACAAAGACCAATAAATACACCCGTTTGACTCCCTTTAAGTTGTTGCGGATTCTTTCCTGAATGCTCTAGGGCTTCCCAACTGACTTCTAAGAGTAATCTATGTTGAGGGTCTAGATGGGTGGTTTCTTTAGGGGAAATACCAAAAAAATTGGCATCAAATTCCTTTACTTGTTCAATAAATCCTCCACAGCGACTATACATTTTGCCAGGAGTATCTGGATCTGGGTCGTAATAATCATCAAGATGCCATCGGTCTTTTGGTACTTCAGTGATCGTATCTACTCCATTGTGGAAAATATCCCAGAAGGCTTCTGGACTAGATGCACCTCCAGGGAAGCGACAACCCATACCAATAATGGCTATTGGCTCTGTAGATGCTGCTTTAATTTCTTTTATTTTTGCAGTTGCTTGTTTGAGTTTTAGCAGTAGACGTTGCTCATTTGAGAGTTTTTGGGGTGAGTTAAGTTCCATCTTTATCCATTTTTTACTATTGATTACAAGTAAGTAATATCAACTTACTTACTCACTCTAGAAGTTTATCCAGTTGACCGATAGCTTCATCAACCGCCATATCAATTTCATCTTCAGAAAACTGATTAATTTCAGAAAATAGACTTTCTGAAGACTCTAGCTCCAAGGAATCCTTATCTAATATTTCCTCTGGTGTTTCCGATTTATATCTTGTATCATCTGATGGCAGAATTATTGTTTTTTCTAGGTGATCAGTTAGTGACTGAATATTAGGATAATCAAAAGCTAGAGAAGATGGCAGTGAACAATCTAAACTGGCCTGCAACTTATTCCTCAACTCAACAGAAGTCAAAGAATCCATACCTAGGTCAAAAAATCCTGTCTCTAATGAAGTTGATTCAGGATTTTTAATTCCTAACACTAGAGCAAATTGACGGCGGATATGAGCTACTAATAATGAACGACGTTCGTTGGGTGCTGTTGCGCTTAACTTTAACAAAAATTCTGACTTATATATTTCAGAAGTGGTTTGAGTTGTTTCCTGCCAATCTGCCAAGAAAGGCCATTGGGCTACTCTTTCCTGCCAAGCTGACCACTCAATCGGTACCACCCCTACTTCTATATCCGAACCACTCATCAGTAGCTCTAGGGACTCTAGCACCTGAGTTGGAGATATCACACCCATTCCCTGCTTCTGTAGACTGACATCTGCACCTCGTTTGGGTACCTCTTCCACTTGAGCAACTGAGCCCCAATGAATGCTCAATCCCGGCAATCCCATCCCGCGACGATAATGGGCTAAACCATCAAGAAACCCATTGGCTAAAGCATGATTTCCTTGACCTGGTGAACCCAACAGAGATGCAACTGAAGAAAACAGTACAAAAAAGTCCAACGGCTGGTTTTGAGTCAATTGATGCAAATGCCAAGCACCTTTGACTTTGGATGCCATCACTTGTTCAAAGCTAGACCAACTCTGGTTTTGTAGCACTCCATCCGACAACATTCCTGCCGAATGGATTACTCCTGCTAGTGGTATGTTTGACTGCTCAATCTTGTGCAGCACTCTGGTCATCGATTCGACATCAGACCCATCGGCTTGTTCAACTACTACTGAAGCTCCAGCCATTTCTAACTCTGTTATTTTTTGACTGTTAGCATCATCTGGTGAACGGCGTCCTAGCAACACCAAATGCTTGGCTCCTTTATCTACCATCCAACCAGCCACCAATAAGCCTAAACCTCCCATACCTTCTGTAATCAAGTAGGTAGCATCCTCACGGAAACACAGAGGCTTTTGAGTAGTAGCATCCCCTTGTTGTTGTGAGATACCTTGCTGATGACGACTAGCCACCAATCGAGCCACATAACGCTCATCTCCACGCCATGCTATCTGATCCTCCTTATCCTCCGACCAGATTTCCTGGAATAGCACCTCAGCTTGAGTCTTTATCGTCTGCTGTGGGTCTAAATCTATGCGCACACAGTTTAGCTCAGGATGTTCTAAGCTAATCACCTTCCCCATTCCCCACACCGAAGATTGGGCTACTCCTGGTATTACTGGATGATTTGACGGTACTGCTTGAGCACCATTCGTTACTAACCATAACCGGGGTGATTGAGATAACCCGGCTTTGACTAAGGCTTGTACCAAAGATAAGGTTGTGCCACACCCTAGCTTCGATAAATTTTCTAATTCCTCAGAGTTGATCGTTTTACCCACCCCTGCTGCTGTAGTCCAACATTGTACTACTCCCGATAACGATGGTGATTTGGCGGCTAGAGTCTCTATCAGTTGCTCAAATTCTGAGACGTTGTCGGGGTTAATGGTAAATTCTTCCGGGGCCAGCTGTTGATAGCTCTGTGCTGCAAATACTAAGGTACAAACGTCTCCTACTGAGCGCAGTTGGCTAGCTAAGTGTTGAGCAATTCCTTGAGTGTCTGCTAGTATCAACCAACCTTTCGATGTCTCCTTCGTTGGTTCATTGGTTGTGGTAGCTGCTTGTGCTACAATCACCGTTTGCTCTGACAAAGCTTTTGCCATTCCCTCCACTTCTGGCAAGGTTACTACTTCAGTAAAACCTGTTTCACTCAACACCTTTTTCCACTCCTGGCGACTCAGCAGTGGGTAGTCTGGTCGTAATTCATCATCACTGAATTTCCACCATCCTTCTAATAGTCCAAAGATTAAATCCGCCCACTTAATCCGAGTTGTTGCTTCATACAAGACCAACATTCCCCCTGGTGCCAACAGTTGCCGCACATGGGATAAGGTTTGCTTTATACTGCTGGTTGCATGGAGGACATTGGCCGCAATAATTACATCATATTGATGAGATTCAAATCCTTGGCTGGTCGGGTCTACCTCTATATCTAAGGTTTTATAGCCCACGAATCGATAATCCCGGAATTTCTCTTGGGCTTTACTGGTGAACAATGCCCCAATATCGGTAAATATATATTCTGTTTGGTTGGGATTGAGATGGGGCAGAATATAGCTAGTTGTCCCTCCTGTTCCCGCTCCGATTTCCAACAACCTTATCCCTCGGCTCGGTGGTAATTTCTCAATAGCTTGAGTGATGGTTTTTTCCACGATCGTGTTCATCACTTTCGCTACACTTGAGTCTTGATACAGTTGGGTTGCTGTGGTTAAATCTCCTTGAGGGAACACCAATTGTACTGGATCTATTGCTCCTCTTAGTACGACCGCTAGTTGAGAGGCACAACGGTCTAATAATGTCAATGTTGCTGCTTCCTCTGGATATTGACTCAGTAAACTCTGACTTTGTTCACTAGGGTTAACTTTCTGTAAGGTTTGTTGCACCTGCCACCGTTGTTGCTGGGACTGGAGTATTCCTACTTCTGCTAAGATTTCTAGCAAACGCTGGAACAGTCGTCGTTGGCTCGGAACTATGGCTAAACGTTGGACTGCTGCCTCCAAGTCGAAGCTCTCTGTTGGCTGGTATGACCAACCCATTGACCCCAAGGCTTGCACTATATAATCGACGCTTAATTCTTCTAATATCTTTCCAATTTCTGAGGTACGAGCATTATCTACTTGAGTTACTAATTCTGTTAGGCTGGGAGTTAATTTTTGGGAAACTTCTACAGGAGGTATCAGGAAATCAGGAGGTAGCAACTTGCCCAAAAGACCTTTGGTTCTCCATTCTACTTCATACAACCAATTAGTTATTGATTCGGTTTCTGTTCCCAGTAGGGTCTGTTTATTCGCAAGTTTTACTTGTAAGCCTTTGACTGTGGCAATGATTTCTCCATCTGGACTCACTAGCGTCACTTGAGCGGTTAAACTTTTTTCACTTTCCACTACAGGCGTGAGAAGCGATGCGTAAGCCCACAAGGAAAGCCCTGGACTACGATATACTTTGAACTCCTCTACCCCTACTGTCAGATAAGTTTTATCACTGTCTACTTTTGGCAGAGCATGAGCAATTACCTGCAAGGCTGCATCTAATAATGCAGGATGGAACTGATAATCGATTGTTTGTGCTATCAATTCTTCGGGTAACTTAATCTGAGCCAATGCTTGGTTTCCACCAGACCATAACTCATAGATGCCTTGGAAACTGCTGCCATAATCAATCCCAATTTGCCTATATTGTTGATAATGTTGTTTAACGTCTATTGGTTTACTACACTCAGCTTGATATTTTTCTAGATCTACTTTGCTTGGAGTTATATCTATTTGGTAAGTTCGGATTTTTCCTGTGGCATGGAGTGTCCAGTTTTGTTCTTCTTGGTGATGTTGTTCCTGTTGAGAAAATATTTGAAATTGGTAGCTTTGGGTTTCTAATGGGGTGAGTATGGTTTGGGCATTTGTAAATTCTCCTTCTGGTAGTATCCATCCCTTACTGATGGTTAGGTCTTCTATTACTATCTGGGGTGTTTTTAATTGGTGATTTCCTGCTGCTATTGCTATTTCTAGGTGGCCTGTTATAGGAAATAATACTTGATTAAATATTCGGTGGTGGCTGAGATAATTGGGTGAGTTGTCTCCTATTTGTGATGCAAATATTTGTTGTTCGCTTGCACAATTTAGCTTTTGACCTAATAGTGGATGGAGGTTTTGGTCTGTTGACAATTGTTGTTTAGGCCATAATTTTAAATTATTGTTGGTTTCTATCCAATACCTTTCTCGTTGGAAGGGATACGTTGGTAACGCCACCTTCTGACGAGCATAATTCTGGTCAAATCCTAACCAATTTACTTTGGCTCCCTGTACATACAGTTGTCCTAAACTGGAGAGAAGCTGTTGCCATTCTGCTACTCCCGGACGCAACGATGGCAACCACACACCTACCTCTTCTGGTAGGCATTGACGCCCCATTCCCAGCAAAATTGGTTTCGGTCCGATTTCGACGAAAGTTTCATAGCCTTGTTGGTGTAAGACTGTCATTCCTTGGGCAAATTTTACTGGTTGGCGGACATGATTAACCCAATATTGTGCTGTGGCAATGCTGTTGTCTGCCTTGGTTCCTGTAACGTTCGATATGATTGGTACCTTTGGTTGATGGTAGGTGAGTTGACTCGCAACAGCTTCAAACTCGTCCAACATCGGTTCCATTAATGATGAATGGAAGGCGTGGGATACTTGTAGTTGTTTGGTTTTGATTCCGACTGATTCTAGGTGAGTTGCGATCGCTCTTACTGATTCTCCCTCACCGGAAATTACAATACTTTTAGGTCCGTTGATGGCGGCAATGACTACTTTTTCTTCCAACGACATTGCCTTCAAAGTTTCTAGGACTTTCGACTCTGATCCCATCACTGAAACCATTGCTCCACCAGCAGATAATTTTTGCATCAAAGAGCCCCTAGCAGCAATTAGTTTCAAACCATCTTCTAAACTCAGTACTCCTGCTACAGTTGCTGCCACATATTCTCCTACGCTATGACCCATGACCACATCTGGTTTAATTCCCCAAGATTGCCAGAGTTTGAATAGGGCATATTCAATGGCAAATAGAGCCGGTTGGGTATAGGCTGTTTGGTCTAGTAGGGATGAACCGGACTCATCTTTGTCTGTAGGATAGAGGATTTCTCGTAATGACTTGTCCTGGAACGTTTCTACACTACTAAGAATTTCCTCACATTGGTTAATCGCTTCACGGAAAGTTGATGCGTGGTTGTACAAGTCCCTTGCCATATTGACATATTGGGAACCTTGTCCTGTAAATAAAAAGGCTATTTTTGCTGCTGTAGTGTTGTTTGGCAGTTTTCCAGAAAAGATTCCAGCTACTTCCTCTCCTTCTTGGTGCTGTCGGAGTTTTTCAACTAATTCTTGTTGGTTCTGTGCGACAACTGCTAATCTGTGGTTGAAATGAGCGCGTCCTGTGTTGGCGGTATAGCAGATATCTCCTACCCCTAATTCTGGATGAGTTGGGACATAATTTTGATAACTACTGACCAACTCATCAAAAGCTGTTTCGGTTTTAGCTGACAGTGTCAGCAGATGAACTGAACGTTCTAAATAATCTTCACTGTTGCCTTTTCTGTAATCTTCACTGTTGCCTGTTGCCTGTTGCCTGTTCCCTTCTCTTGGTGCTTCTTCTAAGATTACATGAGCATTAGTTCCACTAAATGCAAAGGAACTCACTCCCGCAATGCGACTTTTCCCGTTAGTTTGCCAAGGGGTGAGTTGAGTCGAGACCTTTACTGGTAATTGAGACCAATTAATATAAGGATTAGGTTGGTTAAAATGTAGTGATGGTACTATTTGTTGATGTTGCAGTTGCAGGACTAACTTGAGCAAACCTGCTATTCCTGCCGCTCCTTCGCTGTGACCAATGTTCGTCTTAACCGAACCAATGATTAATGGCTGTTCAACAGAGTGGGTTTTGCCAAATACCGTTCCTAGGGCTTCGACTTCAATGGGGTCCCCCAAAGCAGTTCCTGTACCATGAGCTTCAAGATAACTAACACTTGTTGGGTCTACTTCCCCATTTGCCAAAGCTTGACGGATGACTGATTGTTGAGAAGGTCCATTAGGAACCGTTAAACCACTAGTATCACCATCTTGATTGATGGCACTGCCCCGAATTACTGCCAGAATATTATCTTGGTCTGCTAGTGCATCTGATAAACGCTTGAGTACAACAATACCGCATCCTTCCCCACGGACAAAGCCATCAGCAGAAGTATCAAAAGTCTTGCACCGACCATCAAAGGATAACATACGAGCCTTAGAAAAGTTGATGCTAAACTCCGGAGATAGTAATAGATTAACCCCTCCAGCCAAGGCTAGATTGCATTCTTGATTCCTTAAACTCGAACAGGCTAAATGGATACTTACTAATGAAGAGGAGCAAGCTGTGTCTACTGCGATATTGGGTCCAATTAGCCCCAGAATATAGGAAATTCGCCCTGATGCTGTACTGTGGGTATTACCTGTAGCTATATAGGCATCAAATTGTTCTGGGCCTTGACTGAATATACGTTGGGTATAGTCGTTGCCACAAATACCAATAAATACACCTGTTTGGCTCCCTTGGAGCTGTTGCGGATTTTTTCCTGAATTTTCTAGAGCTTCCCAACTAACTTCTAGGAGTAATCTCTGTTGAGGGTCTAGATGGATGGCTTCCTTGGGAGAAATACCAAAAAAATTGTTATCAAACTCCTGAAGTTTGTTGAGAAATCCTCCATAGCGAGTATATATTTTACCAGGACTGTCTGGGTCTGGGTCGTAATAATCATCAAGGTGCCATCGGTCTTGTGGTACTTCAGTGATCGCATCTACTCCGTTTTGTAAAATATCCCAGAAGGCTTCTGGAGTAGATGCACCTCCAGGAAAGCGACAACCCATACCAATGATCGCGATTGGTTCTGATTTGTCCTTACTTTTTAGTGCATCAAGTTCAGCTTCCAACTTAGCTATCTTATCTGATGCCATTTTCATCAGTTTGGCATATTCTTTCACCTGAGTACTACTCATTGAAATACCTCCTAATTGGCTCCTAGTTGTTCTGCCAGCCTTTTAGCAATATCGTCTATTGCGATAAGTTGATCGCTTTCATCTGGTACCTCCTCTTTTTCAGCTAGTAAGTCTTTAACTAAATAATCTACCAGTTTTTCTACCGTGGGATAATCAAACGCCAGAGAAGATGGCAGTGAACAATCTAAACTGGATTGCAACTTATTCCTCAACTCAACAGAAGTTAAAGAATCCATGCCTAGGTCAAAAAAGCCTGTTGCTAAGGCAATCGATTCGGGATTATTTATTCCTAAGACCAGAGCTAATTGACGACGGACATGAGCTACTAATAACGAGCGACGTTCGTTAGGTGCTGTTGCCTCCAGCTTTAACAGAAATTCTGACTTAGACGTTTCAGAAGTGGTTTGGATTGTTTCCTGCCAATCTGCCAAGAAAGGCCATTGGGCTAATCTCTCCTGCCACCCTGACCACTCAAGGGGAACCACTCCTACTTCTACATCCGAACCACTCATCAGTAGTTCTAGAGACTCTAATACCTGAGTTGGAGAAATTACACCCATACCCTGCTTACTTACCCTCATATCTGCACCTCGTTCGGCTGCCTCTCCCACTTGAGCAACGGCTCCCCAATGAATGCTCAATCCCGACAATCCCATCCCGCGACGATAATGGGCTAACCCATCAAGAAACCCATTAGCTGCCGAATGATTTCCCTGACCAGGTGAACCCAACAGAGATGCTACCGAAGAAAACAGCACAAAAAAGTCCAATGGTTGATTTTGAGTCAATTGATGCAAATGCCAAGCACCTTGCACTTTCGCTGCCATCACCTGCTCAAAGCTAGACCAACTCTGGTTTTGTAACACTCCATCCGACAACATCCCTGCTGAATGAATTACCCCTGCTAGTGGTATGTTGGACTGCTCAATCTTGTGCAGCACTCTGGTCATTGATTCAAGATCAGACACGTCGGCTTTTTCCACTACCACGGACGCTCCTGCCATTTCTAACTCTGTTATTTTTTTCCTAATAGCATCATCCGGTGAACGGCGTCCCAATAATACCAAATGTTTAGCCCCCTTTGACACCATCCAATTAGCTACCAGTAAACCTAAACCTCCCATACCTCCTGTAATCAAATAGCTAGCTCCAGAACGGAAACTTAAAGGCTTCTGAATCTTACCATCAGCAAGTTGTGTTTGACTCACCACAATCTTGCCTATATGTTTGGCTTGCTGCATATAACGGAAGGCATCAATGACTTCCTCTAGGGGAAATACCTTTATTGGTGGTGGTTGTAGTAAACCATTGGCGAATTTCTTTTTCAATCCTTGCAACATAGAATTAATTAATTCTGGTTGCTGTTTAGACTCTTTGACTAAATCCACTACAAAATAAGATACATCAGGTCTGACTGCTGCTACTTGGCTTGAATCCCATACTCCTCGCTTAGCGATTTCGACAAACCGACCACTCTGAGTTACCACTGACATACTCTTATTAATAAATTCCCCAGAAGTCAGAGAGTTGAGGACAATATCCACTCCTTGACCTTGAGTGATTGCCATCACCTGGTCACCAAACTCCACTGTCCGGGAATTCATAATGTGTTTGACTCCCATCTGGCGTAGCGCTTCCCATTTGGGAGGACTGGCGGTAGCAAAAACTTCTGCTCCTGCTTGCTGCGCGATTTGAACCGCAGCCATCCCTGTTCCTCCGGCTGCGGCATGGATTAAAACGCGATCGCCAGCCTGAATCTTGGCCACATGATGCAAAGCATAATAAGCTGTTAAAAAATTAGCTGGAATAGATGCTGCTTCTTCAAAGCTCAGATTTTCTGGCTTGATAACTACATAGGTAGCATCAACAGTTACATACTGACTAAAGCTGCCGTGAGCCATAGCCATAACTGTATCCCCTACATGAAAGCCTGTGACTTCTGACCCTACAGCTACTACTTCACCCGCACAGTCTCCTCCCATTACAGGCTCTCCTGGATAAATATCCAAGGCTATGAGAACGTCACGAAAATTCAATCCTGTTGCCTTAACTCTAATTTCTACTTCCCCTGCTCCTGGCGAGCGTCTAGTAACTGGCTCTAGGATTAAGTTATCTAAACTACCCTTCTGGGAACTTCCTAGTTTGAATGGTTGTGATGGTATCAACTGTTGTGAGATACCTTGCTGATGACGACTAGCCACCAACCGAGCTACATAACGACCATCCCCACGCCATGCTACCTGATCTTCCTTATCCTCCGACCAGATTTCCTGGAATAGCACCTCAGCCTGAGTCTCTATCGTCTGCTGTGGGTCTAAATCTATACGAGTACAGTTTAACTCTGGATGTTCCAAGCTAATCACTTTTCCCATTCCCCACACCGAAGATTGGGCTACTCCTGGTATTACTGGATGATTTGACGGTACTGCTTGAGCACCATTCGTTACTAACCATAACCGGGGTGATTGAGATAACCCGGCTTTGACTAAGGCTTGTACCAAAGATAAGGTTGTGCCACACCCTAGCTTCGATAAATTTTCTAATTCCTCAGAGTTGATCGTTTTACCCACCCCTGCTGCTGTAGTCCAACATTGTACTACTCCCGATAACGATGGTGATTTGGCGGCTAGAGTCTCTATCAGTTGCTCAAATTCTGAGACGTTGTCGGGGTTAATGGTAAATTCTTCCGGGGCCAGCTGTTGATAGCTCTGTGCTGCAAATACTAAGGTACAAACGTCTCCTACTGAGCGCAGTTGGCTAGCTAAGTGTTGAGCAATTCCTTGAGTGTCTGCTAGTATCAACCAACCTTTCGATGTCTCCTTCGTTGGTTCATTGGTTGTGGTAGCTGCTTGTGCTACAATCACCGTTTGCTCTGACAAAGCTTTTGCCATTCCCTCCACTTCTGGCAAGGTTACTACTTCAGTAAAACCTGTTTCACTCAACACCTTTTTCCACTCCTGGCGACTCAGCAGTGGGTAGTCTGGTCGTAATTCATCATCACTGAATTTCCACCATCCTTCTAATAGTCCAAAGATTAAATCCGCCCACTTAATCCGAGTTGTTGCTTCATACAAGACCAACATTCCCCCTGGTGCCAACAGTTGCCGCACATGGGATAAGGTTTGCTTTATACTGCTGGTTGCATGGAGGACATTGGCCGCAATAATTACATCATATTGATGAGATTCAAATCCTTGGCTGGTCGGGTCTACCTCTATATCTAAGGTTTTATAGCCCACGAATCGATAATCCCGGAATTTCTCTTGGGCTTTACTGGTGAACAATGCCCCAATATCGGTAAATATATATTCTGTTTGGTTGGGATTGAGATGGGGCAGAATATAGCTAGTTGTCCCTCCTGTTCCCGCTCCGATTTCCAACAACCTTATCCCTCGGCTCGGTGGTAATTTCTCAATAGCTTGAGTGATGGTTTTTTCCACGATCGTGTTCATCACTTTCGCTACACTTGAGTCTTGATACAGTTGGGTTGCTGTGGTTAAATCTCCTTGAGGGAACACCAATTGTACTGGATCTATTGCTCCTCTTAGTACGACCGCTAGTTGAGAGGCACAACGGTCTAATAATGTCAATGTTGCTGCTTCCTCTGGATATTGACTCAGTAAACTCTGACTTTGTTCACTAGGGTTAACTTTCTGTAAGGTTTGTTGCACCTGCCACCGTTGTTGCTGGGACTGGAGTATTCCTACTTCTGCTAAGATTTCTA
Source organism: Moorena sp. SS36440bin_2 (assembly GCA_011524395.1). GTDB lineage: Bacteria > Cyanobacteriota > Cyanobacteriia > Cyanobacteriales > Coleofasciculaceae > Moorena. Next base: position 11,225 of record WTKN01000048.1, on the reverse strand, counting down.
GCAAACGCTGGAACAGTCGTCGTTGGCTCGGAACTATGGCTAAACGTTGGACTGCTGCCTCCAAGTCGAAGCTCTCTGTTGGCTGGTATGACCAACCCATTGACCCCAAGGCTTGCACTATATAATCGACGCTTAATTCTTCTAATATCTTTCCAATTTCTGAGGTACGAGCATCATCTACTTGAGTTACTAATTCTGCTAGGCTGGGAGTTAATTTTTGGGAGACTTCTACAGGAGGTATCAGGAAATCTGGAGGTAGTAGTTTACCTAAAATACCTTTTTTTCTCCACTCTACTTCATACAACCAATCTGTTAGTGATTCGGTTTCTGTTCCCAGTAGGGTCTGTTTAGTTGCTAGTTTTAGTTGTAAACCTTTGACTGTGGCAATGATTTCTCCATCTGGACTCACTAGCGTTACTTGAGTAGTCAAACTTTCTTGAGTTTCCTCGACAGGGGTCATCACTGATGCGTAAGCCCATAGGGAAAGTCCTGGACTACAATATACTTTGAACTGTTCTATTCCTACTGGCAGATAAGTTTTGTCACTATCTGTTTGTGGCAGTGCACTAAAAATTACCTGCAAGGCTGCATCTAGTAATGCCGGATGGAACTGATAGTCGATGGTTTCTCCGAGCAATTCTTCAGGTAACTTAATCTCGGCTAGTGCTTGGTTTTCACCAGACCATAACTTGTATATGCCTTGGAAACTATTGCCATAGTCTATACCAATTTGCCGACATTGTTGATAATGTTGACTGATTTCTATGGAATGACTACACTCTCTCTGGTATTTTTCCAAGTCTGTTTTAGGAGTTGTCTCTGTTTGGTCTGATCTTATTTTTCCTGTGGCATGGAGTACCCACTTTTGTTCCTCGTTTTCTTGTTCTTGTTGAGAAAATATTTGGAAATTGTAGCTTTGGTTGTCTGTTGGAGTGAGTATGGTTTGGGCTGAACGCAGTTCTCCTGGGTGCAAAATACATCCCTGGCGAATGAAGAAATCTTCTATTACCAAATTGCGATTTCTAAATTGGTAGTTTCCGGCTGCTGTAGCCATTTCTAAATAGGCAGTCGTGGGAAATAATGCTTTATCAAATACTCTATGGTGGCTGAGGTAGGCTGGGGATACTTCCCCTAATACTGACTGAAAAATTTGTTGTTCACTCGCACAATTGAGTTTTTGACCTAATAGGGGGTGGATAGCTTGGCTTGTTGACAAATACTGTTTTTTCGGAAGACCATTATTAGTTTCTAACCAATACCTTTCTCGCTGGAAGGGATATGTTGGCAATGCTACCTTCTGACAAGAATAATCTTGCTCAAATCCTGACCAATCTACCTTCAAACCTTTCACATATAACTGTCCCAAACTTTCCAACATCTGTTGCCATTGTTCCACTCCCGGACGCAATGACGGCAACCATACTCCCACATCCTCTGGCAAACATTGCCTTCCCATTCCCAGTAATATTGGTTTGGGTCCAATTTCTAGAAACAATTCATACCCTTGCTCATTTAGAGTTTTCATACTCTGGGCAAATCTCACTGGTTGTCGCACATGACGAACCCAATATTCAGCAGTAGCAATTTCCGCACCTACTTTTTCACCAGTAACATTGGATATTACTGGTATTTTGGGTTGATGGTAGGTAATTTGATTGGCTACTGCTTTAAATTCTGCCAACATTGGTTCCATCAGAGGGGAGTGGAAAGCATGAGATACCTGTAGCGGTTTGGTTTTTACTCCCAGAGCTTCTAACTTACTGCCAATAGCTGCGATCGCTTCACTTTCACCAGAAATCACGATACTTTCCGGTCCATTGATGGCAGCAATGCTTACAGCGGGCTTGTCCAACCCCTCTTGGGAACTATAGTCCGCGATCGCCTTTTTGACCCGCTTTTCCGACGCCAACAACGATACCATCTTGCCACCACTAGGCAACTGCTGCATTAACCTGCCACGCATGGCAATTAACTTCAGTCCGTCTTCAAGACTGAAAACTCCTGCAATACAAGCTGCCACATATTCTCCCACACTATGACCCATCACCACCTTGGGTTTGATTCCCCAAGATTCCCATAACTTGGCGAGGGCATATTCTAAAGCAAATAGAGCCGGTTGGGTATAAGCAGTTTGGTCTAGTAGAGAATAATTTGAGTTTTGTGCTTGTTGAGGATAAAGCACTTCTAAAAGCGAATGTTCCAAATACGGACGTAGGATTTGGTCACATAGATCTAAAGCGTGACGAAAAGTAGGTTGACTTTCATACAATTGCCGTCCCATATTTACATACTGGGAACCTTGACCGGTGAAGAGGAATGCTACTTTAGGACGCTTGCGACCAATCTTTTTACCCTTGATAACTCCTGGTGTTTCCTCTGCTTCTGCCGCACCCTTTAATTGTTCCTGTAACTGCTCTGTGGATTTGGTGACAACAGCGAGGCGATATTGAAAGTGCGATCGCCCCACATTGGCTGTGTAACAAACATCTCCTATCGCCAATTCTGGATGTTTTTTCAAGTGGTTCTGATAACCGGTCACTAACTGCTCCAGAGCTTCTTCCGTTTTCGCTGATAGCGTTAGCAGATGCACTGGACGTTCTTTGGGTTTTTCTTGCGTGTTACCTATTAATAGTTCCTTGTTCTCTACTTCTGCCAACACCACATGGGAGTTAGTGCCACCAAAACCAAAGGAACTCACACCTGCGTACGCTGGCATTGATTTTTCTGGCCAAGGTGTCAGAGTTTCCTGTACTCGCAATGGTATTTCGTCAAACTTGATATAAGGATTCGGCTCTGTGAAATTTAGACTTGGTGGAATCTGGCGATAGTAAAGTGACAGTGCTACTTTAATTAATCCGGCAATACCTGCTGGTGCTTCTAAATGCCCAATATTGGTTTTTGCTGAACCCACTGCACAGTAGTCACCAGGAGCACGATCTTGAGATAGCACTGCTCCTAAGGCTTTCATCTCCATCGGGTCTCCCAGTTTTGTTCCGGTTCCGTGGGCTTCTATATACTGCACATCTCCTGGTGAAATACCTGCATTTTTGTATGCTGCCCGTAACACCGCTTCCTGTGCTAAGGGATTGGGGGCTGTTAGCCCGTTGCTGTATCCATCTTGGTTAACTGCGCTTCCCTTGACTAAGGCATAGATGCGGTCTTTATTAGCCAGGGCTTGAGATAGTGGTTTGAGTATCACTAACCCTGCCCCCTCACTGCGGACATAACCATCAGCTTTGGCATCAAAGGTTTTACACCTACCGTCAGCAGCCATAAATCCTCCTTGGGCATAGGCTACCGACATCCACGGCGATGTCACAATATGTACGCCTCCTACCATTGCTAGGGTAGATTCTCCACTCCACAGGCTTTGGCAAGCTAAGTGTACTGCCACCAGGGATGAGGAACAGGCCGTATCTATGGCCATGCTCGGTCCATGGAAGTCAAAAAAGTATGAGAGGCGATTGGCGTTAATACAATTTAAGTTACCTGTGCCTGTATAGGTACTAAAGTTACTGGGATTTTGGGCGATGAGTTCATAGTAGTCGAAGCTTGATACCCCCATGAATACCCCTGTGGGTGTACCTGCCAATTCTGCTGGTGGTTGTCCTGCGTCTTCTAAGGCTTCCCAAGCTAGTTCCAGCAATAGCCGTTGTTGGGGGTCCATGGTTTGGGTTTCTCGGGGAGAAATACCAAAAAAATTCGGGTCAAATCGATCTACTTGCTCTAGAAAGCCACCCCACCGACTGTTCGTTTTACCTGGCTTGGAGATGTCGGGGTCATAAAATAATTCGTTATCCCACCGAGAAGCTGGCACTTCGGTAATTGCGTCTATACCATTACACAGTAATTTCCAGAATGCTTCTGGATTTTTAGCTCCTGGGAAACGACATCCCATTCCTATTATTGCTATTGGTTCTTTATTCATCATTTGTTCAGTTTCTGCTACCAGCACACAAGCCTTTTCTGTGGAGATAGCGATGTGTATTGTTTAACTACTTACAAAACACTCTAGGGCTTCAAATACAGCAGTTCATACTCTTTGGGCTTAGTCAAAGATAATAAAGATTGCCAATCTTGGGCTTCAATTTTTGGGAGCATCTCGTTTTTGTCTAAAACGCTTTCTAGAACGATTTTTAATTGGCCATCCTTAACTGATTCAATCTTATAACTCATTAAAGATTGTATTACTTCGATCTCATTAAAGATAAAAGTATTCAAGTCTTTTTCAAGTTGATTATCACCTGATTCTTTGAAATCTTGCACAACTCTATCTCTCGTCTCACTAGCCTTTTTTACCATCAAATTCCACTCATAATCCTCCGTCTCATCAACTATTGTATTTTTAAACCGACGATAGACTTTAATATAATTTTCCATGAATTTTGTATATGGTTCTTTATGCCTCATGTCGTTGAAATACTGACGAATAAATTGTTCTATTTCTTCATTAATATCAACTGAATCCATCGTGCTGGTTACCCATAAATAGGCAAATACACCAATAAAATCATAATATTTTTCATTAATTTTTTTGATCAGGTCTTCAACCCCCTCAACCGCATATTCTCCTTTCAGACGATATTTAAATGCGTTATTAGGAAAAGCATAATAAAACACCATATCTTTGATTGAGTTAATTTCGCTGGGTTTATAATCAATGCCGATTAACCTTGCTAGATCATCTGTATAAAATCCAAAATATACTAAGTGATCTGCGCTGCGAGGTTTAGTTGTCCCATAATAATGATTATTGTAAGCGACAATACGCTCGTCCAAGTTATGATGTATTTTCTGATGAAATTCTGATTGAGTTATCATTTTATGAACGAACAACCCTTGCATTTCAATTATATTTGCCAGACCTCCTGTATAAGGACGGGTATATCCAATAAAGTATACATTTTTCAGTGTATGGGGTATTACACCCATAAAATTATCTCTGTATTGATAGTCATAGGGAGTATTTCCATCAATCATAATTTTTGGCAGTCTCGGTTGTTCCGGATCCCCTTTTATATACTGATGGAAAGCTCTTTCAATACCTGCGTAAGTGATTGTTTTCTTTTCAATATCAATTGCGGTATCTTTGGGCACAACAATAGCTTTACCTGTATGCAACCACATGGCGATATCATTCAATAAGTAACCTTGAGAAATAGACTCTTCAAGGTTATTACCAAATTTATCTGCATATTGATCGATAGGCCAGTATTTGATCGCAATTGTACCGCTTGCAGGGCGTGACTTACTTGTGATATAACTATCATCACGCACAGTCACAGGAAATTGATCTCCCATTAGAATTGGTTTGTTTGAACCTAAAGGCAGACCGTAGATTACAGAGGCATAATGCTCATGGGACATATACCTAAAATTATGACCTTCTAGCTGATCTAAGGTATATATTGCTCCTGCTCCTGGAATGACTTTATCTCGAGCATTAAACCCGTTCGTTCTAATGATAATTTTGTTGTTATTGGGGATCAATTTTGCTATGATTAGATTAGCAGAGTCTCCCATCGTATCAAACACAAAGGTTTTGTTCGATACACTGTAATCAATATCATTAATGTGGGTGTGTATAGCACGACTAAACCCTGTGGAGCAGATCACGTGTTTGGCATTCAGTGTTTGGCCAGATTTTGTAAAAATTACACTATGGTCTTGGAAATTATCTATTCTCGTCACCCGATCCCTTATTATTTCATTCTCATATACCTTTCGCCATCTCTGGTGCATTTCATAAAATTGCTTTGATGTAGGATAATAATCTTCTACAAAATCCTTTACCAAATCAAATGAATAAAAGCTAGTTAAATAACTGGATACTAGGTCGAAATCCAAACGGTTACTTTTACTCAGAGCATCCCATACACTATTGCTTTCATCGGAAATGATTCTAAACTCTGTTCCCGTGCGCTGTAATTCCCTAATCAATGGCACCGCACTAAATCCAAAACCAATGATACATACTTCGAGCATAATATTTTTTATCACACTTTTATCAAATCTTACAAACCAAAAGTTTTACAACTCCAAAATAGCTGCACCATCAAACTGTTTGATAGCTTTTACTTAGATGTAATTACTGAGTAATACCGTTTTCTTTTTTTTTTATCCATCCATTTTTTTTATAAGCCATACTTGCAAAAGAAACTATTCGGTTTCCGTGATAAACTACAGTTTTTTGTGCTAGCTAATTTTAGGTAGGGATAATATTCAGATATTCCGCAAATCTTCTCTACCCAAAACTAACTAGTAATCTCAAATCCGCTAGCATCGGTATAAATTAGATAGTTAATTATGATTCAGTATTTACCAATTCAGTAGTCAGGATGGAAGAGAATTTAGAAAGATTTGGCAATAGCTGCAGATATTTTTTTTTATACCGAATTAAGCGGATTTGAGATTACTTTCAATAAATCTTATCCACCAAAGTGCTCTGCCATAGCTTCTATTGTGGGGTAACTATACAGAATTGTTGGGTCTATTTCTTTTGAGATCCAATCCCCGAAATCGCTTGTTAAAGATATTGAGGCTGAAGAATCCAGACCGTAACGATTAAAAGAAGTGCTTGTCGATATTTCTTCAATTTCTAGATCTAATAGTTGTGACAGATAAGAAATCAACCACTCCTGAACCTCATCTACTGTGGGTCCATTCTTATCCTCTATACTTCCATTATCTACATTAGTCAGGTTTTGGGTTTCTACTGTTAAGTTTTCCATAATTTATTGATTGATGGGTAGTTACTAGATTTTACTGAAGTTATTGACTACTTGATACGTGTAACTATCATCAGCTATGACCAATTGAGGATAGTTACACGTCCTAATCTTGTTCAGGTTTACGATTTTTTTTTAACAATTAAGCTAACTTCTTAGCTTCGATCATTTTGGCGCTTGGCAACTTTACATCCCAAACTAAACCTAATTTTTCCAATACCCAGATTAGGCAGTAACCTAAATCTATTTGCCACCATTTTAAACCAATCGCTGCCGAATTTTCAAAAGTATGGTGATTATTCTGCCAGGATTCTCCAAAAGTAGGAATAGCCACCCAAATATTGTTCCGACTCTGGTCTTTACTATCGAAAGGATGAGTTCCAAAAGCATGAGAAAATGAATTGATACTTAAAATGGAGTTATCTACCACAAACATCCGTACAAATCCACCCCACAGAAGACCTTCCACAGCCCCGTACCAAGACCCATGAATAATTCCTCCTAAAATAGTTGGCATTAGCAGACCCAAAACTATCCATACTACATAATTGCGATTAATCTTGCTAATGGTTTTGTCTCGCATCAATTCTGGCGCATAATACATCGGGTTAGGATACTCGTGGTTTGTTAGCCAACCCACATGGGCGTGCCAAAGACCTCGTAAGGTTCCCCATATTCCTTCCTGTAATTCTTCTAGATTTGGAGAATGGGGATCTCCTGGTAGATCGCTGTACTCATGGTGACGACGATGCACTGCCACCCAGGAAACTACAGGCCCTTGAGCACCCATACAGCCTAGAATTGCTAAAATGACTCTCATTGTTTCGCTAGTTTTAAAGGCACGATGGGCAAAGTAGCGGTGCAACCCTACAGTCATCCCCACCATAGTCAATGCCCACATTCCTATTAGTAATCCTATTTCCACGCTACTGATCGGGTACCACCATAGTAAAGCGATCGCTATTAGTGTTCCGATTGTTGGAATGACATTGTACAACAGAAAGTGTTTTGTCTGGAGACCTTTAATGTAATCATTTGATATGGTTTTTGACTTTTGAGTTTTGGCTGGTTTAAAAGATTTTTTGGTCACATCCATTGGAATTGACATCAAACTGTCTCCTTAGTTACCATTTGCTAAATTTTTTATTTTTTTTAATGCCATCTCACCTGTTTAATACTAAGTATCTAGGGCGTAATTTTCCAGGTTTACGAATTGGCGTTATGCCTGTAAGTTTAATCAAATTATATCATCAATATTTATCAAATCAACCAATCTAAACTCCTTACATTTAACTGGATAGCCCTGCGACACGTTGACTTTTCACTTTTACCCTGGATTCCAACTGGTCTAATGTGCCCTCCAAAAACTTAACTCGGCAAGCAGAGCGTTGTATTTTGCCACTTGATGTTTTAGGAATGCTCCCAGCTTTGATTAATACTACAGAATACACCTGTAGATCATGTTCGTCTGTAACTGCCTCTCTAATATTTCCCACTACCTCATTTATATCTAGTGTTTTTTGGTAACCACGCTCCACCTCCTGAACCACTATTAAACGTTCTTCTCCCTTAATCTCCACTGCAAATGCTGCTCCATGACTAGATCGTAGTGATGGGTGACTTTTTTCCACTGTCAATTCAATATCTTGGGGATAATGGTTGCGACCACGAATAATAATCACGTCTTTGATACGCCCTGTAATGAATAGTTCCCCATCTTGCCGAAATCCTAAATCCCCTGTGCGCATAAATGGCCCTTCACCACTTTCGCCTATGTAAGCATTAAAGGTCTTTTCTGTCTCTTCTAACCTATTCCAGTATCCTACAGCCATACTTGGATCGCAGACCCAAATCTCTCCTACCTCATCTGGTTGACATTTTGTCAACGTGTTTGGATTAACGATCGCCACTTTCATCCCACCAATAGGAGGTCCACAGCTAACTACTTTTCGTACTACCTGATCTTTTTCTGCTGGTGATACTACTACAATTCTATTTTTTTCTAGGGCTTCTGCTGCTAAGGTCAACACCCGGGCTTTTTCCCCATGTTTTTTAGTCGAAACCAACAAAGTTGCTTCGGCTAGTCCATAAGCTGGATAAAGAGCATCCCTACGGAAACCAAAAGGAGCAAAAGTAGCAATAAAATTTTCCACTGTTTCTTGGCGAACTGGCTCCGCTCCGTTGCTAGCTGTACGCCAACTACTTAGGTCTAAATTCGCCCTTTGTTCTGGTGTGGTTCTTCTTAGGCAATGTTCGTAGGCAAAATTTGGTCCTTGACTATGGGTGACTCGGTAGTGTGAAATTGTCTTTAGCCAGCGAATCGGTCGCATATAGAAGGCGATGGGGGACATCACATAGCAGGGAATACCGGAATATAGCGGTTGGATTAGTCCATCAACGAGTCCATAATCGTGAAAATGGGGAACCCAGGTTGTGGCGATACTATCTGATGTATAACCCCAAGCTTCTTTTATGTAGCTACAGTGGTGTATTAAATTTTTGTGGGTTAGCATCACCCCCTTTGGTGTGGAAGTCGAGCCTGATGTGTATTGAAGATAAGCCAGGGTATCGCTATTTATATCTGGTTTTAGCCATTTTTGTGATAGCGCAGTAGGAATTTTATCGCTAACTATCCATTTGAGCCTTTTGAATTCTGAAGACAACTCCGAAGTGGCTTCTTTAAGTTGGGAATACTTTGATTCATCAGTAAGTATTACGGAAGCTTGGGCATCTTTGACAATTGCTTCAAGCCTAGGTAGTGTCCGCTTCAGTCTAATTGGGTCTGGTGGTGGTGCCGGAATGGCAACCACTCCTGCATACAAACACCCAAATAAGGCGGCAATAAATTCTAGTCCCTGTGGATATAGGAGTAAAGCCCTTTCATTCCTATCTACTTGTTTTTGAAGTTCTACAGCAATTGCTCTGGCTTTTTCATCTAATTCTTTGTAACTTAGGCTATTTACCTCTTTTTCCCCATTGTTTAGGAAACTGTAAGCTTTTCGAGCAGATTGATTTAGGGAGCGATATTGGAGAAGGTCAATTAGAGTAGAAAATTCTTGCTTGCTCATTTTTCATATAAAAATACATTTTCCATCAGTCCCATGTCGTGAAAAGTCAGCAACCAACCTACTACAATAATTGTTTGCTGGCTATGTCCGAAGGCTTGCTTAAGCATACGCTGATTGTGTAGCAGATTACAGTGACTCACTATTACTCCCTTGGGTGTCTCGGTAGAGCAGGAAGTTTACTGGAGAAAGGCTAGGCTGCTGCTGTCTAGCCGTCGCGTACGCATTGATTGGTAGCCAGCAAATGCAACTGAGCAAGAGCTGGATGCTGGGCAAAGCGACTGTTTAACTCGGTCATAAAAGATATGGCAGTTAGGCCAAACCGAGCCTCTGCATCTGATGCGATCGCTAACAACCGAGATAGATTTTGACTGGTTCGGAGTGGTGGATATCCGGCGACTGCAATTACCCCAGCGTACAAGCACCCAAAGAAAGCAGCAATCAAGTCTATACCTGGTGGATATACTAGCTAGCAAAGCTTGTTCTCCCGTTACCCCCAGAGACTGCAACTGGCTGGCGATCGCCCTTGAGCCTTGGTATAATAAGTTATAATAAGTTTGTATATCTGTTTCTTCTTCCCCTTTGTCTAGGAAGGCATAAACGATTTTAGCGGGCTGAGTTAGGGCTCTATAGCCTAACAACTCTACCAGCGTGGAAAACTTTTTGTCAAAGTCTAAACATCTGATATTTTCCAAGTTTTAAGCTCCTTGGTAGATAGCGTTTTTCAACGCTTACTTGCTCCCTTGCAACAGTTTTTTTACTGTTTTAACTATACTTCGGTGTACTTAGTTTTATGAGCCTTGAGAGCCCCCGAAATTAGGCACAACGCAAAGCTTAGCACAAAACAAACTCCCTATCAACCCTAATTGTAACTAAATTCTATTTGACTCTTGTCCAACCATAGCTATATATATTTATCATAGCTATGAGGTACGCTCTTGATTAGCACTTATTTGCCTTAAGAACTTCTTGCCTTGCTGCCTTCTGCCTTAAAAGGATAAGCAATGTCGCTCACTCCTCCTGAAAATTGCTATAAAACCTAAGTACTCTGACTCAATGCCATTGATCCCCATGATACAGGTCTGGAATGGTGAAGTTCTGTTAAGATTCATGCTGACCAACACTATCAGCAGTAACCACAATCTCCTGATAGGTACTGCTGATAATAAAATTAGCCCCATTCATGGCAATTAAATCAGCAGTAAATTTCAGGGAGAAGTGGTATTGCTGTTCTGAGTCTTGCCAGTACAGGTTAGTGACATACTCCCACAGTGACTCTTTGAGTTTAGTGTTGGCTTCTTAGCAACTCCAGCTACTGCTTAGGATAGAATGCCGTAGGCCACGGTACACGAACGGTAAGCTTTAAGTAGGTGAGCTTAATGAACCTATCCCACTATTATCCGAAAACTTGATAGACTGAAAATCAAGTAAT
>WTKN01000081.1 GCA_011524395.1 Moorena sp. SS36440bin_2 | reverse complement strand
GCTATCGATAACGCTTTGCAGTTTTTGTCCTAACCAACTCTTTCTCTGCTATATTACCTGAGATATCTATTACCTGATAAGGGATATATCCCTCTTCTGTCACTCTCCGAAAAGGCTTGCCTTTTCGGAGTCTGCCGAGTATAGGCGCTGGCTTGGGATAGCGTAATTTTTTCCGAGTAGCAATTCTGGAGAGTGTGAAATTGATCAAAATGCGCGGCAACGCCCATCGCAACACTCTATATCACCGAGTATACCTTGGCTCTAGAATTTCTTAATCATAGCAGAAACTGGAAAGTGACAGAAGAGGGATCTGTTAGAAGTAAGCAGAATTTAGATTCCAGCAATGGTAAAATTCAAGACAACTTAACTAGGAGTCCTGTTTCTAGTTTAAAGTGTAACGATTTTAAAAATCTAATCTCTGCTCATGCCACTAACTTTGAGAACGTCAGTAAGTGTAGGACAGTAAGTAGGTAAACCAAAGGTGGTTGGATTAACGGGGTTGTGATAAATAAAATGTCGGTAATTCAAGGAAAACCGACTCCAAGGATCCATCTGAATCCGGAACAGCACAATAAAGATATTGGCAAGCCAGATAAACAATGGTAGGCGGAAATAAATTTGTTTACCTAGATACTTACAAACTTCTTCTACGGCTTGGTTGACACTCAACGGCTGACAACCCAAAACCAATCTACCACTAGACATCCACTCTGCTTCTGGATTCAATGCTTTAGAGAGAGGATGATCAATCAGGTATCCCACGACCTGAGCAATATCTTGGGCGTGGATGAAGTGGAAACTGCCATCAGCTTTAAACCAACGAATCAAGTTAATCCATTTGACAATATCTGGGAGTCCCGATGATAGATGGGAGTAGGGTTTAGTTTCGTCTCCCCCTAGTACCAAGGTAGGAAAGACGGTAGTAATCTTAGGAGCGATCGCTAATTGGGATAAGCGCTTCAGACAAGTGTATTTTGAATAGATATATTCTGTTCCAAGTTCACCAGCTTCTTTCAGTAATTGGTTATTCCTATCCAATACGCTAGCAGTAGAGAAATAAATCACTTGCTCACAAACAGTAGGATCAAGCAAGTTGATTAACTGGATAGTTTTGACAACGTTAATATCAAATGTTTCCTGTTGACCTCCCCAAGCGGTTGCTGCCAGAATTGCCGCATCCATGGTCTTGAGCAAGTCACGAAAGTCTTCAATCTGGCGCAGGTCACCTTTTAGGATGGTAATCCCAGCACGTCTATTGTGGCCAAACTTCAAATCGTCAAACTTTAATTTGTCAGGGTTTCTGACTAACAAATACAACTCATGGTCACTTTCGAGACTTAAGGCTTCAGTGATGTAGTGACCAATGCAGCCACTAGCACCAGTGATAAAAATCCGCTTGGAGGTCATGGGATTTTGGATTTTAGATTTAGTGATATACTACTGACCCTGACCTAACACAAACAAACAACTAGGTCAACTACTTCTAGGGGTACAAAAACGTTTTGATCGATTGACATACTCCCGGCGTTAAGCTTTCGGCGAAGCCGACGCTACGCGAACGCTATAACGCGGGATTCTTAACAGAGTTAATTCTTGATTCATCGAGACAACTTATTGACTCAAGTTTCCTCTCGTCAACAGTGGTTGAACTCTCCTCAAGCGTTCCCGGTTTCCCCGCAGTTTCCCAATGCCCTTGGGTACTGTTCAACTCAACACCTAGAATATTCATCCCCTTCTTTAAAACATTTAATGCCGCGTTCGTATCACGACAGATTTCTGTTTTGCACTTCGGGCATTGATGAGTTCTGGTGCTGAGTGATTTCTTCACTCGATGACCACAATTTGAACAGTCTTGAGATGTGTACTTAGGGGCAACAGCAATCACTGTCTTATCCCACACTTTCCCAAAATAATCTAACCATTGAGTGAATTGATACCACGAAGCGTCAGAAATAGACTTAGCTAGATCATGGTTCTTGACCATGTTTTGTATCTTTAGGTCTTCATAGACAACCACATCGTTAGAGTGGACTACGCACCGAGCTAACTTAACCGCCCAGTCTTTACGCTGTCTTTGAACCTTCAAATGTGCCTTACCCAGTCTGATTCTGGCTTTGTGGTAGTTGTTTGATTGAGACTTAGCCCTCTTAACAAACTTCTTAGATAGTTGTCGCTGTAGCTTCTTAATTCGCTTTTCAGCTCGTCTCAAATACTTGGGATAAGTTGCAGCATTATCGTTTTGGTCTTTGTAGAAATACTTCAAACCTAAATCAATGCCAATCACATTTCCGGTATAGTTCCCTGTTTCTTGACGGTTGGCATCAAAACAGAATTGAGCATAATAACCATCAGCCCGTCTAACCAATCTTACCCGATTGATTTTCAGTCTGAACAAGTCCTCTCTTGTTTCATGGTTACAGAACAGAGAAAACCGACCTGCTTTCAATCCATCAGTGAAGTTAATGGTTAAACAGTCCTCTGAGAGTTTCCATCCAGAGGTTTTATACTCAACTGTTCGCGCAGCGTCGGCAAAGCCGTTGCGAGAATGCTTTTTAAACTGAGGATAGCCTTTCTTCTTGACTCCCTCTTTACATCGACGATAGAAGCTAGAGATTGAGTTCCAAGCTCTTTCTGCTGAAGCTTGACGTGCCATTGAGTTTAACCTTTTAACCCAAGGATATTCCCGATCATGCGCCAACTCTTTGCATAACAGAGACAGACGAGCCTTGTTTACACTTGGCTCATCCCGCCATAATCTAACTGCTTTGTTCCTAATAAACTGAGCAGTTCTTATAGCTGAGTCTATTGCTTGATATTGTTCCTTAGACCCGTTTAATAGCTTGGCTTCTCTCACTATCATAAGTCGATTTTACTACACACAAAGCCAGATCAACATAACTACTACATTCTTTTTTATTGCTCGGAATTCATCTCACCGCTATACCGCAGGTTAGCGGTGAGATGAATTCCAACATTCAGGTAAAGAACACTTCCTTGATTGTGGTGGTGATGCATTCTTAAGGATAGAATCCTTAGTACTCCAATTTGAGTAGTCTAATTTGTTGTTAATCTCATCCCCTTCAAGGGGATGAGACTGAAGCGAGGATTCCATTTAGTGGAGGGGCTACGTGGACAAGTAAACGTCTGCACCTTGAAAGCCCGGTCCAACTCTGACCGAAGGATACCCTAGGGAGGACTAGCGCTCCCCGAACCTATGACTGCTAGAGGGAGAAAATGGGACAGAATCTGGTTATTGATTCTCTACTCTCTATTGTTTTATCTACTATTATGCATGAACAGCCATTAATTGATCTGCCTGTTTGGCAGTTTCAAAGAAGAATCTAACGTTATCTTCTGGAGTGCCGGGTAAAACACCATGACCGAGATTTAAGATATGACCTTTGTTGCCAGCTTTGCGAATAGTATCGACAATGCGATCGCGAATAAAAGCATGTGAGCCAAACAGCACTCCTGGGTCGATATTGCCCTGAACTTTCATATTATGACCCAATCTTGCTCTAGCTTCTGCCATGTCTACGGTCCAGTCTACGCTGACCATATCAACCCCGGACTGTCCCATGCGTTCAAGCACTCCAGCGCTACCACTGATATAGAGAATGAAGGGGGTATCTGGGTGAGTGGCTTTAACCTGCTGTACTACTCGCTGCTGATAGGGTAAGGCAAAGGTTTCGTAGTCTTGGGGACTCAGTTCACCTGCCCAAGAGTCAAACATTTGTATTACCTGAGCACCGCTATTGATTTGGTAACGGACATAGATAGCGATCGCATCAGCTAGCTTACCCAAGAATTGGTGTAGCATAGCTGGTTGTGAGAAGGCCATCCCTTTAATGATGGAGTAATTTTTAGAACTTTTACCCTCAATGGCATAAGCGCCCAAAGTCCAGGGAGCACCGACAAAGCCCAGCACTGCTGCGTCATTGCCCACTTCGTCCCGTAGCGCCTTCAAAATTTTCCGGATAAACCCAAATTTGTCTAAATCCAACAGATGTAGCTGGTCAATTTGTTCCTGGGTACGAATCGGTTGGTTAATGATTGGCCCTTTACTTTCGACAATATCAAAATCGATACCAATCCCTGGCAATGGAGTTAAAATATCAGAGAACAAAATCACTCCATCTGGTCTAAACGCTTTCCAGGGTTGTAGAGAAATTTCAATCGCGATGTCTGGGTTTTCGGAGCGCTCACGAAAACTCGGATACTTATCCCGTAAATCGCGATAAACCTTCATATAACGACCTGCCTGTCGCATCATCCACACAGGGGGGCGCTCTAACTCCTCACCACGAGCCGCCCTCAACAAATAAGGAACCTCGGTTGACCCAGCCATATGGCATCTATCCTATTATACTTTTTTAAGTGTATTTGTCAGCTTATCATGCTGGTATTCCCTTTACTCTCCTGATTTGAGAAGATTAAAAAAGTGTTAATAATAAGTTACATTTTAATACGGTGCCTTGGCCAAAAGGCCACGCTACGGGAACGTTAAAAGGTGATGGAAAGAAAGGGAATAACAAGCTTTCCAGCTTGGCCAATAGGCCACGCGTTCGCGTTCAACCTGCTAACCTGCTAACTTGCTAACCTGCTAATCTGCTAACCTTGGCCAAAAGGCCACGCGTTCGCGTTCAACCTGCCAACTTTCAACCTGCTAACCTGCTAACCTTGGCCAAAAACCCACGCGTTCGCGTTCAACCTTCAACCCAACTCAAGGTTCCGACCTCAGCATCTAGTTCAACCAGCTGTCCTACAGGAAGGGCAGCATTAACGCCATCGTGACCGAAAGGCAATTCAGAGACAACCGGTATACCGAGATCCCAAATACGATCGCGCAACACTTCCTCCACACTCCAGCTAGGAACATCCTTGGGAGGAGCACAACGGCTAAATCGCCCTAAAGCAATACCTTTCACCCCGGCCATTGCACCACTCATGCGCCACTGAGTCAACATCCGGTCAATGCGGTAGGGAGCCTCTGTGACATCTTCTAGAGCAAGAATAACTCCTGATAAAGAAGGTTGTAGGGGTGTACCGAGCAGATGAGTAGCGACCGTAAGATTAGCCGGTAGTAACACACCAGAAACTTTACCACCTCCCCAACCAACCCCTTTCAAGGGAGCTATGGGTCGTCCTTCCACCCAATCAAACAATCGATTGAGTGACCATTCCGGTTCACCAGCAATAGTAGTCAGTAACGGACCATGAACACCGGAAATCCCTATCTGACTAAGACTCCACAGTAAAGCAGTAATATCAGAAAAACCAATCAACCACTTCAAGTGTTCTGGCCATGTCCAGTCTTCCAGAAGTCTAGCGCTACCATAACCTCCTCTAGCACAGAGAATGCCCCGACATTGGGGGTCAAGACAGGCTTCGAGCAACTGTTGGCGTCGCTGACTATCAGTCCCAGCTAGGTAACCTTCCCTAGCGTTCCAGTTCTGTGGTAATTGCACATGGTAGCCACGGGATCGCCAAATCTCAATCCCCTGATGGAAAGCATCAACCTCACGCAAGGTTCCACTTGGAACAATTACCCGCAATACATCTGGGGGTTTTAAGGGTGGTGGTAGCTGGCATACAGAAAAACCAGCCCTCATCTGTTGCACAGAAAGTTGATTCACGCGCTCCGTAATTCGGCAGTAGCTTTTAAGTCATGCCTTGATTTTAACCATTTCAATAAATCTTACGAATAGCCTAGGGCTGAATACTTACCTTACCGAAATATTGAACTAAAATCCCCAAAAGCGCTATCCTAGTAAGGTGTGTAGCTAAGATGTATAGACTATCAAAACTCTGGCGACCTAGTAAAGTAACCATAAAAACAAAACCATCACAATTGACAATTGACGTATGTTTGATGCTCTCGCCGAACGCTTAGAAGATGCTTGGAAAAAACTACGGGGTCAGGACAAGATCTCTAGTTCTAACATCCAAGACGCCCTAAAAGAAGTGCGTCGCGCCCTCTTATCGGCAGACGTCAACCTACAAGTAGTCAAAGATTTCGTTGCTGGAGTAGAAGCGAAAGCACAAGGCAGTGAAGTCATATCAGGTGTTCGCCCTGACCAGCAGTTCATCAAAATAGTCTACGACGAACTGGTGCAAGTGATGGGGGAAACCAATGTTCCCCTAGCACTTGCAGACACCCCACCAACCGTTGTGCTAATGGCTGGTCTACAAGGTACTGGTAAAACTACCGCCAGTGGAAAACTCGCTTTACATCTGCGTAAGCAAGAACGCAGCTGTCTGCTAGTGGCTACAGACGTGTATCGACCCGCAGCCATTGATCAATTAGTAACCCTCGGTCAACAAATTGATGTACCGGTGTTTGAGTTAGGTACAGAAGCTGACCCAGTAGACATTGCTCGTCAAGGGGTAGAACAAGCAAAAGCAATGGCGATCGATACGGTAATTATCGATACAGCGGGACGACTGCAAATCGACCAAGAGATGATGGGAGAACTCTCCCGCATCAAAGAAACCGTCCAACCCCACGATACCCTACTAGTGGTAGATGCCATGACTGGTCAGGAAGCAGCAACCCTGACCCGCACCTTCCATGAGCAAATCGGCATTACTGGGGCAATTCTCTCCAAACTTGATGGGGATAGTCGTGGTGGTGCTGCCCTTTCAGTCAGGCAAATTTCAGGTCAGCCGATTAAATTTGTTGGGGTTGGGGAAAAGGTCGAGGCACTACAACCATTTTATCCAGACCGCATGGCATCCCGGATTCTGGGTATGGGGGATGTACTGACCTTGGTTGAGAAAGCCCAGGAAGAGATTGACATCGCTGATGCTGAACAGATGCAACAGAAAATGCTGGAAGCAAAATTTGACTTCAGCGATTTCTTGAAGCAGATGCGCCTGTTAAAGAACATGGGATCCCTTGGTGGCTTGATGAAACTGGTTCCAGGCATGGGCAAACTCAGTTCTTCTCAACTTCAACAAGGGGAAACCAAGCTCAAGCAGTCCGAAGCTATGATTAGCTCCATGACCTCCGAGGAGCGTCGTAACCCAGATTTATTAGCTAGCTCTCCGAGCCGCCGCCGCCGCATTGCCCAAGGTTCTGGTCATACGGAAAAAGACGTCAGGGGTCTGGTGAGTGAATTTACCAGAATGCGATCGCTAATGCAGCAAATGGGTCAAGGTCAGATGCCAGCCATGGGAGGGTTAGGTGGTATGTTAGGTGGTATGGGGGGTGGAAATTCTCGTAATCTACCTGGTTGGCGTGGTAGTGGCTCTGGCAAGAAAAAGAAAAAAGGTAAGAAGAAGAAGGGATTTGGGGAATTATAGTAGAAAGTTAGCCAGTAGAAGGTTATAAGGTTGAACACGATGGACAAAGTGCCGCTTTCAGCTAACCCGTTGCCTTTTGGCCAAGGTTAGCTGCTAGAAGCTTAGCCCGTTCCCATCAGCCATGGGGTGTCGGGTAGCTGAGAAGATTGTCAACAGGTAGCGGCTTGCCTGCTGAGTCAGTTAAAATCTACACCATTCAACCTGTTCACTTTCAAACCCCCAAAGATCGCTTAAAATCAAACAGGTGAATTAATTAGGTACAATGATCAAAATCAGATTAAAACGATTCGGCAAAAAGCGTGAAGTAAGCTATCGAATAGTAGCAATTCCCAGCAGTGCACGCCGTGATGGCCGTCCTCTAGAAGAACTGGGATTCTATAATCCAAGAAATGATGAAACGAGGCTGAATGTACCAGCAATAGTGAAGTGGCTCAAAAATGGAGCTCAGCCAACACAAACCGTGCGTAATATCTTGCAAAAAGCTAATGTTTTTGAACAAATCCGTACCTGAAATTCTATCTGCTTCTGTTAGAGATGATGACCCAGATTATTCAGCACTGGTGAGATTTTTAATCGAGCCGTTCTTGGAATCACCAAACTCCCTCAGCGTAGACTGTGAGAAATCAAATGGGAAAGAGCGTGTCTGGATTCGACTAGCTTTTAATGGAGAGGATAAAGGGCGAGTTTTCGGTCGGGGTGGTCGCAATATTCAAGCGATTCGGACAGTAATTAAAGCAGCAGCCCAAGCTGCTGGCCAAACTGTTTATTTGGATATCTATGAAGGCTCAGGCTCAGGTAGTAGCCCTCGTCGAGACAATGGCCCTCGTAGAACCATTGTCAGAAGAAATTTACCTCGCCGAGTTTCCAGACCTAGAGTAATTCCAAGATTTCGGTCCTAGTTCTCTATTGCAATAGTTTTGAAGGTTTGGGTAATGAGAGGACAATGGAAAAAAGGGAGTAAAAAACATCCTGCTGCTGTACCTCTCATTACCAATGGCAGGAAACACTGATCAAACCCTATTGACAACTCCCCATCGCTAACCCTAGGAAATTAGGACAGGTTCGTTAAGCAGACAGCAAGCCTTTAGTTGATAAACCTTGAGTGAAGTATCCAAAACAATTGAGCTACCTAGCCCAGAAAGTGCAATCGCCTTGGTTGGAGATCAGGAAGAAAACCTGAAAACCCTATCACGGCAAACCGGTGCGCATCTGGTGCTGCGAGGGCAAGAGTTATTGATTTCTGGCACCGAGAAACAGGTCGAGCGGGTATCATCCCTAGTGCGATCGCTTAAAACCTATTGGGTCGAAGGTAAAAGGATTACAGGAGTAGACATCCAAACCGCAATTCATGCCTTAGATACCAAGCGACAGGATCAATTACAAGATTTACATCAAGATGTACTGGCTCATACTCGCCGGGGTGAGGTGATCCGAGCTAAAACCTTCCGGCAACGGCAGTATATCAAAGCTGTACTAACCCATGACCTCACCTTCTGTGTGGGACCAGCAGGCACTGGCAAAACCTTCCTAGCTGTGGTAATCGCGGCTCAGGCGTTACTAAATAATCAATATGAACGACTGATTTTGACACGACCAGCGGTAGAAGCTGGTGAAAAACTTGGTTTTTTACCGGGAGACTTACAGCAGAAAATTAATCCCTATTTGCGCCCCCTCTATGATGCTCTCCATGAACTGATTGATACAGAGAAAACTGCCAATTTAATGGAACGGGGCATTATTGAAGTGGCTCCCCTAGCGTATATGCGAGGTCGCACCCTCAATAATGCCTTCGTGATTATTGATGAAGCTCAGAACACCACACCAGCCCAGATGAAGATGGTTTTGACTCGTTTGGGTTCACGTTCCCGGATGGTAGTGACTGGTGATCTCACCCAGACCGATTTATCTAGCAACCAACCCTCAGGATTAGCGGTAACCCTAAAAATCTTAAAATCTGTAGAAGGCATTGCATTCTGCGAACTCACCAATAAGGATGTTGTCCGTAATCCCCTCGTTCAGAGGATTGTTACTGCTTACCAAAATTATGAACAATAGATTCATCGGGTGATATAAAGTCCGGTAGTCCTACTTTTAAGAATTGGTGGTGAAGAATTGGTATAAACTTTGCTATTAACTACGGATCCCCAACTAGGGTGAAAGCAGCCCAATAGTAGGGATGAGAAAAGCTTTGTTTTCCTGGTTCTGACAATTCTGGCGGTAACGAGATATTCTTGCCCGAGCCATATAACTGATTATTCTCGATACGCACATTGCCTTGAATCATCGCTAACTGTGCCTGTCGTAAAGCTTCGCTTTTACTCGATGTCTTTCTCAACTGACGGTAAAACTCTGTAGTCAGCCCCAGAGCACCTTGATCACTGACATACCAAAGGGTTGCCAAAGTCGAGTCAACTCCTGCCTGAAAGGCTGACCCAGCAAAACCCAACTCTGCTTCTCGATTGCCCAAAGCAGTTCGACAAGCACTGAGTACCAACAACTCTACCGATGGCTCATAAAGCAGATTTTCCATTTCATACAGCCTTAGTTTGCGGTTCCACATCTGAATGTAGGAATCGTTAGGAGTTCCCGAGTTGAACTCTGCATGGGTGGCTAGGTGAATGATGCCATATTGCTGCTGTTCTCGTTGAGCCATTAAATTGTCCAGAGTAAAGGCTTCGTTGAGAAAAGAGCGACCTTTCCACAGTTTTTCAGTGATGGTGCTTAACTCCACTTCTACCCCAGGCAAAGGTTGTTGATAAGCAAATTTCGATGCTCCCATTGCCAGAACCTGGAAGGGTCTGACATCTGTGTGACGAGAATAGGTTAAGCTCAGACTAGGCACCAAATTAACACCATACTTCTCAACCAGATATTGTTTCCCATCGTAGATAGCTGCTATAGGTAGGGAACGCAAACCCTCATCCATAGCAAATATTAGGCTCTTAATCTTGCGGGCGTTTAATTGCTTCTCTAATGGCCCTATGATCCATCGATAAAGTTGCTCAGCTGGGTAATGGTGGGCTTTGGCATCCAAGCTGTCGGCATTGCTAAGCGATCGCTGAAATCTATTGGTCACAGCTAGGACTTGATCACGACTGGCACCATTGATCCGCCGGACAATTGGATTACCTTCAGCGGTGATCACCAAAAGTTCCAGCTGGTCGTTTGCTTGTGGTAAGCAACGCTCTGGTGCTTGAGGCACCTCAGAGAGTCGGTAACCAAACCGTCGGTCGATTTTGGGAACAGGGATTGAGGGCGTTTGACATCGAGTGCCTGGTAATGTATCTGAATTTTCGACAAAACTGACGTAAATCACCGCAGTCTTTAGCCCTGTCTCCCTCTCAAGCTCCCGAGTCCGATTACGGACATCATTCTGATTGTTGATTTTGGTCTTGAAGGGTCGCTGAAAGTGAGACTCATATTCTTTGGTGAAGGCTTCTTCAATCAAATAAACTGGGTCACTTTCAGGTGGAACTTCATCAGTTGGGGAATTTGAGCTTGATTGAGATGAATTAGTAGGGGTTCCAGGTTCTGAACTACCAGGCTCTGAGATACTAGCGTCTGAGCTACTAGGCTCTGAACTACCAGGCTCTGAGATACTAGCGTCTGAGCTACTAGGCTCTGAACTAC
>WTKN01000216.1:1352-10971 GCA_011524395.1 Moorena sp. SS36440bin_2 | reverse complement strand
GGCTGTATCTTATGCTACATCTAGCTTTCCCCTACCTCTGTCGCCCTGCTAGGACTAAGCCACCAGCCGTTACCCAAATAGTAGTTTCTACTGGAGCATTTGTAGTTTGGGTATTTGCTCTGGGAGAGCCATTTTCATCCTTGGCATTTTACCGTCCAGTCTATGGTTCCCTATTGCTGATTCTCTATAATATCATTATCCCTTTGTTTAATCCTTCTGAATTAAATTCGTAAGTAATTTAGTAAAATATAGTATGAATGTATGAGTTATCTGGTTCTGAACGCGAGGAATTACAAAAAGCTATTATTGATGCTTATCCAGATATAGTTGACCTTGCAATGGTGGTCAGTTTTAAGCTCAATAAAAATCTGACAGCTATTGCAGGAGGAAATAATAATGCTCAAATTATATTTAAACTAATTCTGTGGGCAGAAGCAAACGGATGTATAGAAAAACTAATCGATGGGCTTTATAATGACAGACGTAAAAATTCAAAAATCTCCATTATTTTTAATAAAATAAAACCGAAGTATTATTATCAAAATTATCCATATTATCCAATTGAAAATCCTGAAAAACCACAAGACACACCTGAAGACTTAACTCAACCACCAAACCAAGAAAAATATAAAAAATTCAAAAATCTTCTTGAAACGAATAAATGGCTAGAAGCCAATCAAGAAACACTTACTATTATTAATAAAATTCATGGGATACATGGGATAAATCAAAGATACTCTTGGAAGGCAAGCGATATTCAAGAATGTGACTGTTATGTCTTATGTCACATCGATCAACTCTGGCGACAATACAGCAATAACTGTTTTGGTTTTACTGTTCAGAAAAAGATTTGGGAAGAAAAATGCACTACTAAAAATGATCGTGAAAAAGAGTTTGGTCGCCATGTAGGCTGGTATGACGACTGGAGGAAAGAATGGCTATCCCGTTCAAACCAAATATTTACAGAAAATCTTGAAAAAAATCTTGATAATAAAGAAAAATATCAAGGAATTCTTCCAATACTGACTTCAAAGAATTGCCTTCTGAACGTTAATGCTAGTCTTATCCCCCACCTTGTCAACAAACTTAAATTCTGTAACTGTGATTCATGTGATTGCATCAATAGAATTTACAATACTTAACGATCGGCATAGTTAATACTGTTTAGAACTTTGAGGAGTTAGCTAATGAATGAAATCTTTCTAGGACGAGATGAACAACAGCAACGTTTCCGAGATGTCTTAAACTCCTTGCTTGCTCCAGCCTCCACTTCCCAAGAACTTCCAAAGATTTTTCTACTTCATGGTTTTGGTGGTATGGGTAAAACGACGCTCTTGCAACGACTGTATAACATCAGTCGAGAGGGAGAGTTTCAAAATTATTTTAATACTTTATGGATGGATTGGGAGAAAGAACGAGAACACTATATTGGTCTTCAAGTAGACCATAATGCTATTCAGCCAGTTACCATACTTGAGGCTATTTCTCAGAAATTCCTTCAGCAGGAAGAATGGAAAGACTACTTTCAAGAGTACAGTGAAACTCACAGTCTCTTGAAAACAGCTATAGAAAAAATTAAACAAGCGGAGGAAGAACAGGAAAGAACTAACCAACCAGTGCTACCTAATTTGACAACAGACGAATCGGAAGTTTACAAAAATTCAGACGAAAGGTTAGCCGAGGCTGTGGGAGCAGGGATTGGGGAAATAGCTGATAAAAAGCCATTGTTAATTTTTTTTGACACTTATGAACTGGTTGACCGCATCGAGTGTGATTGTGTTTTGCGCAAGGTTATGAAACATGGTGGCGGTCAGGTTGTGTGGGTAATTGCTGGACGGTCAAATTTAGCAGATAATATCTGGAGAAACGAAGCAGCCAAAGAAGCCCTAATTGCAGCCTTGGCAGATAACGATCCCGATATTGTGGCAGTAGCTATCAGGGCTTTAGGGCGTTTAAATGCCCTGGAAGTACCGCAACTTATTCGTTTCTTCAATTTGAATCAATCAAAAGATCGATACGTGCGTGAAGCGGCTGCTCGTGAACTAGGTTATATGGCTAACGAGCAGATAAATATAGCAAAGGTCTTAGAGGCAGTTGAACCTTTAATTGACGCAATGCGTAATGACTACATGAAGCAAGTTCGTGAGGCTGCTAGTAATGCCGGACGCAAGATATATCGCGCAACCGAGTATTCAGATTTTAAACGCGCAAATTTAGATAAAACTATTCGTAAAAAACTTCACTGGTCTCTGATATTAGCCGGAAAAATAAGCTCTGAACAAGAAGAAGAATTAAAAGAAACTGATCCCATAATACTAATTAAAAATTTAAAGAGTTCTGATGAGATTAATGAACGAGAGCGTATTATTTATAAACTAGGGAAGTTACAAGCTTCAGAAGCTGTGATAACACTGGTTAACTTGCTCCAAGACACCAATCAAGAACCTGATATCCGAGCCACAACAGCAGCAGCCCTTGGGGAAATCGGAACAGCCACTGCCAATTATAATCAGGTAATTCAGGCTTTACTTAACACTTTGGGGGATAATGATACTTTTGTGCGTCTGCAAGCAGCACGAGCTTTGGGAAAATTAATCCCTCCCGTAGGGATAGATGCCTTATACCAAGCTATGAGACAAGATAAATTTAGTAATGTGCGTAAGACAGCCAAAGAGGCACTAATAAATTATATTAGAGATTCTAATCAGTCAACTAGTGAAGATAGACTAAAAGCATTTAATTACTTAAAGCTAGTTTATCCAAATGATGCGGAAAAACTGTTACAACAACCTATCCCTGATGCCCATGTTTTAAGGGAATATAATCCAGAGCAACATGTCAATTTTGATAATATTTCTGTAAGTGAGCTTATTGATAAACTCAATACTAACAAAGACCCAGATGAATGTGTAGCGATCGCTAAGGCTCTAGGTAAACATGGAGATAGCGATAGCTTAAACCCACTTATTCAAAAACTAAAAGATTTAGAAGAGGGAGATTGGGTAGCACGGGTGTCTGTAATCGAAGCATTAGGTAATTTAAACATTTCAATCCAGCAATTATATCAAACCCAATTAGTGCCAAAAATTCTGGTAAATAGGTGGCGTAATGATGCTATATCTGATGTTAGAGATGCTGTCAAACAGGCGTTGATTACTATATATGAAAAAACCGGTGGCTACAAACCTGCCGCACAAGCTTTGGAGAGATATTCGGACGATCCATTCTTGCTGGAACGTTTAAAAGCTATGAGATCTTCAGCAAACACTAACTAACGTAAAATTAAGCACAAAACTAATTTACATATTATCTATACTAGAGTAAAATTATGTGATGTAGTAATACCCAAAATGGAGTATCCAATTAGAGCCAGAGAAGGTAATCCCTACACAACTATAGACTGGAAACAAGTAACTATATCAAAAATAATCAATAAGCTATCTGATCCAGAAACACAAGTTGATACCTTGCAAGCGATTGGAATTAGATTTAATAATAAAATCTTAGACATCAAGTTTATTGAAACTGGCAATGCCTACGCCGAGCCGGATGGGGATAGAACTAAAACAGAGGATGTATCAACAGAAATCGTTGACGTAGAATTAATCCTTGATAACCAGCCACGGCAACCTCTTACTATAGAAAGTTATCTCGAAGCATTCATAGAAGATGGTGTTAATTTTTTCGGTTCTATTACGTTCAAAACTCCTAATGGAGAAACTAGAAAAATACCCATGATTGGCAGAGGAACAGCGGCACTTGATGGCAGAGCAAATGATGGACACGCCGGATTTTGTGTTGGTGGTGCTTGTGCCTCCTTCCAGGAACGTACTGCTATTGTTCTAGCGGTAGCTGCTGCTGCTGGTGCTAAGGATGAGCAAATAGACTTGATTGGAGAAAAACTAGGGTATATTAATGATAAATATCATGGGCGCAGAGATATACTGGCTTATTCCTTAGAATGTGCCAAGAGGTCACAGATGCCAAGTTATACAGAGTACATGAAAGCCCGTTATCCAGAAGGTGAACGTTCCCCATTACTTCAAAGTGTGATTAATACAGGGAAACCTGATCAGGCTTATTATGAAAAGGCACTCCAGAAAATGACTCCTGAAGAACTGGCAGAAGATCAAAAAGCAGCAAAAGCTAGTTATCAATCGGCATCCCGTTGGTAAATGTGACTAGTGGTGCTTTAGGGAAGGGCTTGCCATGATTTTCCAGCTCTTTCCCAGTGTTGAGACAGCAGGCCCGAAAATTGTAACGGGCAAGATCTCTGCTCCACCCACCGGATCAACCAGCAAAAGTGAGATGCAGCCATGACTCCAAATCATAGAAGTTGGGTTTCAAACAACAGAGTGGGATCTGTAGTTTAGCCAGACAATGGCACAAGACAACCCTGATTTTAAAACTACCAAAACTATGGTATCTAAAGATATAGTCAGCTATTTGGAAGAATTACACTACTCTCTTAAACAAAAGTTAAGTGAAAAATCTTTTGAAATTTATCCCTTTGAGCGTACTTATGAAGATAATTCCAAGGCTATAGGTAAGGAAGTAATCTCCAGTCAATTAAACTTGACTGGTTTAGATGAGAGTTTCCATAAATACAATAGTCGATTATTACTGCTTGGTGAGCCAGGGGGCGGTAAAACTATCTCATTGATTAAATTTGCTATTAAAAAGGTAAAAGAGCGAATTTATAATCAAAGCTCATTGTTGCCAATTTTTGCAGAAATTTATACCTGGACAGAAATTTATAATGATCCAAAAGAAATAATTCAAGAGAGTATTATTGACTGGTTAGCCAAGCAGACAGACCTAGAAGGATATTTTCTCCAAGAAAAAATTCGAGAAAGGAAAATATTGTTACTACTAGACGGATTAGATGAACTTCCATTCAATGTATCTCAAAAACCACAAGATCCAAATGCCCCTCGTGAAGACTATCGTGCTAAATTTATTGAGAGTTTAAACTCTCTTGATGGTTTTCAGCAAGTTCCGATGGTGATTAGCTGTCGCCGTAGAGATTATGAAGAGATAACGGGTAATGATGATAAAAATCCACTCAACTTAAATGGTGCAGTAGTCCTAAATCGTTTGAGTGAAGTAGAAATTAAACAGTATGTCACGTCTAACTCTACTTTTACGGATAATCAACAAGGGGCAAGACTCTGGACTTTACTGGATAAGAGTCCAGATTTACTCAAGATGGTTCGCACGCCATTTCTTTTATATACATTAATTTCGATCTACCAAAATCAGGAGAGCTGCCACGACGTTAAACAGTTTTCGCGAGTGAGAACTCACGAACAATTGTTTGACAGATTTATCGAACAAGGGTTTAGCAGAGAAAAGGATAAAAAAGAAAACAGAACTCAACAAAATCTACCATGCTCTTCGGCAGAGGAACTCAAGGAAAAGCTAGGTAAAATTGCGGTAGTGATGATGAGTGATTCAGAACCCGATAATACTAAAATAGAAGAGCAAATTTTTGCTAAAGTTATCCCTCAACGGAAACAGAGAGATGCTTTTACTGGCTTAGCTAGAACTATCCAATTATTATTTGAGACTTCTGAAAAACAGGTTTATTGTTTTCGACATCTACTACTCCGGGATTACTTTGCTTTTCGTTATGCTAATAAATTTTTACAGAAGGGAGAGCTTCAAGATGACAAATCCAGCAGCTCAATCAGCAAAATTGAAGTGGTGAAAGCTCTTGGTAAGCTAGATAACCAACGCGCTGTTGACTTACTAACAGGAGTATTAAATAATAACGAAGAAGATAAAGATGTTCGCTACGAGGCAGCTAATTCTTTAGGTCAATTTACTTCTGGAGTATATTTTCGAGGTTATCGACAGAGCTTTGGCAATGAAAATGTGATTAGCTATTCCCTGAATGAATTCTCTTTAGGTGAGACCCAGGACTATTTTCATAAATTTGTTCCAGAGCGAAGTATTCCATTAGAGGATGTCAATAAAATTGATAGAATCAGCCGTGGTATTCCCTTAGTGGTTAATCTAGCCGCAACGATGTGGCGTGAAGGAATTCCCATCAATGATATTATTTCTAAGCAGGGAAATTCTCACCCTGAAATTATAGCAACAGCTTGCGGACGCTTTCTGACTCACTTTAGTAAATTTCAAGATACCGAAGAAGACTTGCGAGCAGTTTATCTCCTGGCCATGATGCGTCGCTTTGATTCTGAATTTTTGCAGAGGATGCTGAATACTCCCGACTTACAGAGTCGAGGACAAGAGTTATACAAACGCTATTCTTTTGTTTCTCCTGAATTAAGGTTAGATGGTCAGCATCAAGTCTTCTTCAATAAATTTTTGCTAGAAAAACAGCACAATGATTCACTGGTCAAGGAAATCAGTAGTAAAGCCCGAAGTTATCTGGAAAAGCGCTTTAACGAATATGATGTTAACCAAGCAAGGCATGTCCGCTTAACCGATAGTTTAACCACTAGTGCCGAACAGTGGATCAATAATCATAAAAATCTAGAGATAATTAGTGATTTGATTTATTATTGGTTCTGGAAAAGTGAAGAAGAAGGTTGGAAGTATCTTATCCCTTATCTGGTGAAAGGGTGGTTTTATAACCTGGACTGGGCACGTAGTCTTTTGGACATTCCAGTTCAGTTTACCTCTACAAGGAAAAACAGCTATTTGTTAAGGCTTTTCAAATGGGGTCTACCTCCTTCAGAAAATCTGACTCCTGGAACGGAAGATCAGTCTCTGCTACTAGAGGAATTAGAAAAACGAACTAATCAGAGATCAGAAGATAAAGAGTTCATAGCGATTGTGCTACTCAAACGGGGTGATTTACTCTTTGAACAGGGAAAATATAAAGAGGCTCGGGACAAATACCAGGACTCAAAAAGGTACATACCCGATCAAGGGATAACCTTGACACAGAAGTTATTATTCTCAGAGCAAAGAGTAGAAGCTTATCTTAAAAACTTGGAGGAAAATTTAGAAGACCAAGAAAATTCTATCCCAGACACTAGTCAAGATGTACCACAACAGCATTCAGATAGAACGTCTTCCCCACTTTTAGACGCACTTCCGGAAAACAAGTTAAATGCTATCCCGATCAAAGCGGTATTTTTAGTGCTTATTGGAGGGTTTTTATCGGGGGTTTTTATTAGTGGTAATGGAAACGTTTTATTATGGGTAATTATAGCATTTTTATTAGGAACTATTGTTGGTAATGACCAAATCCGTGACGCTTTTAAGGGGCTATATGACCAGATTATAGCACTTCTCAAATCAAATAGGTGAGGTTCGAGAGCAGGTCAATAATTGCCTCATCCCAGAATAAAGATTTTGGGATGAGGCAATTATTGCTAAAGCATCCGTTTTTATTACCTCTAATGATGCCAGCAATATCTAAGGCAATTACCACATCTCCTAGGCAATTTATGGATTAAGAAGGCAAATAATCAGGAAAAAACGTCTGTTTCATCCGTTGACAATATTCAAAAATATTTTTATATTGAGATACCCGATCAATAATCATACTCTTGAAATGAGGTACAATCATGTTTGCAATATAACCATAAGCCGTGGCATCTAAAGTTGTCGGTTTATCCCCCATAAAAAATGTTTTATTTGCTAAATAATCAGACAGGGCTTGAAAATCAGCATTAATAATTTCAGAAATTTCTTTCTCGGAGTGACGACCAATGCCCTGTTGATAAATCTGATTACAAATGGAACTTCGCACCTGTTGTGAAAACTGTTCTGATTCTGGTGTCGAGCTCCCAGCAAAGTAAATATTCGTTAATGTTTGTTTGTAAACTTGCCAGTTTTATTCAATGTTATAACGAATATAAAGCTCTCCCCAATACGTATTTTCTTTCAGCATCCGCCGAAAAGCTAAAGATATTGCTTTTTCGGTTGAGGTCAAATCGCGGTCAGGATCTATGCCCTCTTTTTCCTTAAGCATCTCGATAATTAGGGTGGAGTCGCCGATCAGTTTTCCTTCATAGTCTATAAACGGAATTTTGCCTTTAGGCGCTTTAGTAAAGTCCTTAGGAATCTCGATATCGTAAGCAATATTAGCTATACGTAGCCAAGCTTCTAATTTCATACAGGGTGGACTAAAGCTCGGTAATCCCCAGAAAGGTGGTGCCTTATACAAAGTAATCATTACAGTAAATTAGTTTCAATATTACGCTTACAGCGGTTTGCCATTCAGTTAGGTACAAAATCCTCGGTTTTTAGGGAGCAGGGAGCAGGGAGCAGAGAAGAGGTAATAGGAGAAACAATGTGTACCTGATAGTTATGCAAACCACTGTAACCAATAACTATTGTAATAGCAAAATGAGCATAAATTATTAAATCAATCTAGTCATTTCCAAATCACAAGGTCGAAGCTAGTCTACAGTAATTTTTATTATATAAAATTAAGTAAAGTGTTTTTAATCCTAATGAGATGCACATAATTTTTATGTTTCCTCTTCTCTACTCCCTGCTCCCTGCTCCCTACTCCCTTTCCCCTTTCATCTTTTATTTTTCAACTAACTCACGAACTAGAGAAGCTAAACGCTTTCCACTATCTCTAATCGCAAGACTAGCTGCTTTTTGTTTCATCTCTTCTAACCTAGTTGGTGACTTGAGTAAAGCCAGCACCTCCTGTTCTAACGTTTTGTGAGTCAACTGCTCTTGACGAAATACTAAAGCAGCACCAGAATCCTTAAAGCTAGCTGCATTGAACGCTTGATGGTCTTCCGCTGCATAAGGGTACGGAATCAGAATGGCTGGTGTTTCAGTTATGGCTAGCTCCGTTAAGGTTCCGGCACCAGCACGGCTAATGGCTAAGTTTGCCCGTTGCAATAATGGTGCCATCTGGTCATAAAAGGGCATAGACAGGTACTGAGGATGGCTCAGGGTGTTCGCCTCTGGGTCTTTTTCTCCAGTTAAATGAACAATCCAAGCACCAGCTTCAAACCAGACGGGAGCACATTGGCGCACTAGTTGATTCACTGCCACTGCTCCTTGGGAACCCCCAACCACCACAATCAAGGGTACCTCTGGTGGAATCGGGAGTTCCAGTGCCTGAGTCAGTTGAAAACTATCGCGCACTGGTGTACCAACGGTTACAGTTTGAATCCGGGGTAAGTACTTGGAGGCGGCTTCAAACCCTAGGGCTACGGTATTGCAAAAGGGACTCAGCCATCGGGTTACTTTTCCGGGAATGGCGTTAGATTCATGTATAATAGTAGGTAGACCCTGCAACCGTGCTGCCATAATTGCAGGTCCAGCGATGTAACCCCCAGTGGTGAAGACACCATCAAATTTACCCTCTCTCAACAGTTGCCGCACTTGCCAAATTGAACTGACCAGGCGGGTAACGATGCGCAGAGTACCGAGACCGAAGCGTTGTTGAAAGCCCTCTACAGCAATGGTGTGCAGGGGATAGTCTGGTGGTAGCAACTCATTTTCAATGCGGTCAGGAACACCTAGCCACTCGATAGTGTAATTGGGTAAGTGTTGGGCTACTGCGAGGGCGGGAAATATATGTCCCCCCGTACCACTGGCGGCAATCAGCAATCGAATGGGTGACTTAGACACGGCTATTGGTCTCCTTTATCAATTGGGTGAGGGACTTTTG
>WTKN01000216.1:0-1252 GCA_011524395.1 Moorena sp. SS36440bin_2 | reverse complement strand
GGGTGACTTAGACACGGCTATTGGTCTCCTTTATCAATTGGGTGAGGGACTTTTGTGTTGGGTTAATGGGAATCGAGAGTCGGGAATCGGGAGTCGGGAATCGGGAAGTCGGAACAAATCCTTGCTAAAACCCTAGCAGATGAAAATGTCGAGATCACGACTGTCTGGACTAGACATAGGTTATCAAACTAGATTTGGTATCATTGGTGAAACGTTGATGGTTGATTGGTTAGTGGGCTTACTCCAAGGGATTACCGTTTCTCCAATCACCAATTATTAATTACTAATTACTAGTTACTAGTTACCAGAATTACCAGTTACCAGTTCCCAGTTACCAGTTACCGATTACCAGTTAACGATTACCAATGACCAATCCAGCAACCTTACTGCAACGACTATCCCAATCTTTTACTACTAAAGTCAAGTCTATTTCTTTGGACTGGTCAGTATTTGTTCTATTAACGGCAGGGTTGACCCTCGGCTCCCCTCTGAAAGCCCAAGCGGACAGTCCGGAAACCGCACCGCCTCAGCTGAAAGATACCCTTAGCCAAATTGATCGCTTAGCTAATAGCAAGGATGTTGAAGGGTTGCTGGAATTCTATGGCGCTAATTTTGCTAACTCCGATGGCTTAAGTCGCGATTTGATGGGAGAAGCGTTGGTTCAATTGTGGCAGCGCTACCCTGTGTTGAATTACCGCACGGAACTGACGGATTGGCAGCAAGAGGGCAACGCAATTGTGGCAGAAACAGTGACTTATATTACTAGTGACCAGCCACAGGATGCTACGAAGACCAAATTTGAATCGACTTTGCGATCGCGTCAGCGCTTTGAAAACCAAAAAATTGTCTATTCGACCATTTTGGCAGAGCGTTCCCAAATCACCTCAGGATCCAATCCTCCCAAGGTAACGGTGAAGTTACCAGAACAAGTGCGTATTGGTCAGCGATTTAATTTTGATGCCATTGTCACCGAACCCCTTGGAGATGATTTGCTGCTGGGAGTAGCTATAGAAGAATCGGTCAGGTCAAAGCGCTATACTAATCCCACTCAGATTGAGCTGGAATCTTTGGCTGCCGGGGGAATTTTTAAGGTTGGCCGAGCCCCACTGTTACCAGAAGACCGCTGGATTTCAGCTATATTAATTCGGGGGGATGGGATGATTATGATTACTCGACGGTTACATGTGGTTGAGTAATTAGGTTTGAAGGGAGTAGGGAGTCGGGCATATGGGGAGATGGGGAGATGGGGAGA
>WTKN01000037.1 GCA_011524395.1 Moorena sp. SS36440bin_2 | reverse complement strand
TTAGATATAGACGTCTTTACCAGAACCAATTCCGCTGTAGTCTTCTAAAGTAGTCTTCTAAAACAGTTTTCCTCAGATGCAAGGGTTGTATTTGAAACAGTGAAAAGACTGTTGGCTTGATCAGGTTTTAATACAGGGCATTATTAGCTTCCGGCAACTACAACCACTCTAGTATGTCCCCATTGCCTTTTGGTGTGGGGACTTTTTAGTCGTACTTTAGCTCAAGCGACTTTTAGATTGTGTCCGCTTGAATACTTATAGCAAGGGAAGTATAGTTTAGGACATAGTCTTTTGGTTGAAAGGGACTTCGGAGCAGGGAGCAGGGAGCAGAAGATGTCTTAAGCTTTACTTCGACTGCTATATCTTATATTAGTTAATAAATGCTTAATTTTACTCACAATGAAGTAGCAAAGCATCCGGAATAGCTAACTTGATCAAGTAAATGTGTTGGTGTAGAAACAGGTAATGCTTTACCCAGCAGACTACTCTATGACTAAAAAAATCTTGATCGTTGATGATGAACCTTATATGAGACTCCTGATCGAACAAACCCTGGAAGACCTAGAAGATGAAGGGGTAGAATTACTTATCGCTGAGGATGGTGAAGATGCCCTAGAGCAAGTGAAGTCAGAGCAACCTAATCTGGTATTTCTGGATTTAATGATGCCGAAAATGAGTGGGTTTGATGTCTGTAATCATATCAAAAATGTTCTGTATATGAACGATGTTTATGTGATCATGCTAACGGCTAAGGGACAAGAGTTTGATAAACAAAAGGGCAAAGAGGTCGGCACAGATATGTACCTCACTAAACCCTTTGACCCTGATCAAGTGTTGGAAAAATCTCAAGAAATACTTGGTATAGCGCAAGTCAGAAGTCAGAAGTCAGAAGTCAGAAGTCAGCTAGACTCACGTTTCGGAGTTTAAGAGCGATGCCGCGCGGTCTTGGGGGTTTCCCCCATGAGCGACTGCATCAAGACAATGTCAAACATCTGAATGCATAGTGCTAGATCAGCGCTACTAAATTAAAGCAGGACAGATTTCCCTAGCCATCACCAATTTCCCAAGAACTAATCTACTGTCCCGGCTTTAGTGGATAGCAGTATAACTAAAGCTATGATACTTCAGCTTCTCAATTCACCGTAAGCACGAATCATGGCTTGAGTTCCCTGTTGACCTCCTGTACCACTGTCAAGTTGTTGAACAACTTTGAAAAGACGGTCAGCTAATTCAACTCCAGCTAAATCCAAACTAGAAGACTGGAGGCTTTCGAGTACAAGCCTGAGGTCTTTGACCATGTGCTTAATCATGAAACCAGGCTCAAAGTCAGACTCAGCCAGTTGTTGCCCTAAGTTGGATAACGCCCATGACCCAGCAGCACCTGTGCTACAAACCTCAATAACTAAATTAGGGTCAATTCCTTGATGTTCTGCCAATTTCATTGCCTCGCATAGCGCTACCATATGGACAGAACAAAGCACCTGGTTGCACAGTTTAACGGCTTGACCGCTGCCTACCGGACCACACAGGCGAATGGTTTTGCCTAGGATTTCCAGTAGGGGTTTACACTCCTCGAAGTCCGTCTGCTCACCTCCAAGCATAATGGTTAGGGTACCATTTTTGGCTCCGATATCCCCACCGGAAACTGGTGCATCCAGAAAACGTAGGTTGTGCTTCTTTAGTTCCCCACTGATTTCCTGGGCTGCATTTGGTCCAATGGTGGTGAAATCCACAATTAGGGTACCGGGTTTGGCATACTCAGCCACTCCCTCAGCTCCCAGCATAACCGCTTCCACATCTGGGACATCCCCCAAGCAAGAAAAAATTATGTCAGCTGATTCGACGGCTTCCTGGAGCGATGAGACTACCTTGGCTCCAGCATCAGCAGCAATCTTGACTCCTGGACGATCGGGGGTGCGATTCCAAGCCATAGTGGGGTAATTACTGGTGGAGTAATCACTACGGGCAAGATTGGCTGCCATATATCCACCCATAACGCCGAGACCAAGAAAGGTAAGATTGGTGTTCATGGTGATTCCATTAAGTCCGCTGATTTTATAAGGAGGCCAGGGAAGGCGTGAAAACCCAGTTATAAAAAATTAGCATACTAATTACAGAACAACCGAAATTAATTCCAGGGCTTAGTTTCTTGAGAAAACTGATGATTACGGTGGCTCACAGCGGAACTTGGAGCAACGATTCGTTACCGTTCGCGTAGCTTGGCCATTCGGGTAGCTTGACCCAAAGGCCTTTGGCCTTGGGTGCTTGTCTTAGATAACGCTTTCATTGGTATGCCACAAAGCGCTAAAATAACCCCGTGACCCTCCCTGTCCTATTCATAGGATTGTGAGAATCAAGCTCGAAACTGATAAAATGCCCAAGACTTACACCGTCGAATTTAATCACAAAGGCAACACATACACTATAGAGGTGCCAGAGGATCAAAAAATTCTTGAAGCTGGCCATGGGGCGGGGATAGATTTACCCAGTTCCTGCACAGCTGGAGTCTGTACCACTTGCGCTGCCAAACGAGTAGCAGAAGGCAGTGTAGACCAAACCGATGGCATGGGTTTAGGGCCAGAACTCCAAGCAGAAGGCTATGTGCTGCTCTGTGTAGCTTATCCCCGCTCTAACCTGAAATTGGACACGGAAAAAGAAGATGAAGTGTACGACCGGCAGTTTGGTCAGCCGTGATCAGGTCAGTGCTGCTATATAATCAAATACCATTAGCCTAAGAGCTAAACGTAATGGTTAGATAGATTAGGATAGCCGGATAATCCTAACTTAGAACTAGGGAGAAAACCATGACAACCCATTTCATTACTGCAGAAATTGACCTCCAAGAGTCCCCTAAGGAACTGCACCAAGCTATTGAAGCAGAACTACAAGAACGGGGAGAACCCCTGCGCTGGGCAGTTACTAATGTAGACCCTGAGCAGGAGAAAGCTACGGTAGAGGCGATTGTGACTAAATCAACGAATAGTAAGTGAATCAACGTCCTTATACCGTTGTTTTAATCATTCCTACTGGTGTAGGAGCGTCGATTGGTGGCTATGCCGGGGATGCCTTGCCAGTGGCTAGAGCGATCGCACAAGTTAGCGATCGCTTAATCACCCATCCCAATGTCCTCAATGGTGCCCAGTTGTACTGGAACTTACCCAACGCCTTATATGTAGAGGGCTATGGACTTGACAAGTTTGCCGCTGGATGCTGGGGATTACGCCCTGTACATCAGAACCGGGTGGGATTACTGCTGGATCAGGGGATTGAACCGGAACTACGGTTGAGACACCTACAAGCAGCAGATGCCACCAGAGCTACCCTAGGACTGAATCTAACCGAATACGTAGTCACAGATGCTCCCTTAAATGTAGAACTGCGCACAGCAGCATCTGGAGCGAGTTGGGGAACAATTGGAAATCCCGATAGTTTATTGCGAGCAGCCCAAGTCCTCATTGACCAAGCTGGAGCAAATGCGATCGCAGTAGTCGTGCGTTTTCCCGATGACATGGATAGTCAAGCATTGCAAGATTACCGTCATGGCCAAGGCGTAGATCACCTTGCTGGTGCTGAAGCCATTATCAGTCACTTGATTGTTCGTACCTTTCAAATTCCCTGTGCTCATGCACCAGCATTGATGCCTTTACCCATCGATCCTAATTTGTCACCTCGTTCAGCAGCAGAGGAATTGGGCTATACCTTCTTACCCTGTGTTTTAGTAGGATTGAGTCGCGCTCCCCAATTTGTTGTCAACCAAAACAATTCCCCCTCCTCCCTTGCTAATCCAGATTCTCAAACGATTTCCTCAAAACCAGGGGACATCTGGGCTGATGATGTAGATGCGATTGTCATACCAGCAACCGCCTGTGGTGGTAGTGCAATGTTAAGCTTTAGCCAGCTGCAAACCCAGATCATTGCCGTTGAAGAAAACCAAACTACTATGGAAGTACCTCCAGAACCTTTGGGAATTAAAGCCATACGAGTAAACTCATATTTAGAGGCTCTAGGCTTGCTGGTTAGCCATCGTGCTGGGATCAGTCCTAAAGCTCTGAGTCCATCCCTATCATCCCTGCGTCGCTTAAATTTTTCCTAGTGACAAAACAAATTCCCGATAATCCCGAACTTGAACCCCTAACCCGCATCCAAGTACTAGTGGCAATGGGTATAACTGCCGTAGTCTTACTCATCTTTGCCAAGCTATGGCTGCAACTAGGCAAGCTGACTCTCCTCCCCATCAAATTTACCCCCAATGCCCTAGTTATAGGACTAGCCATGGGGTTGGTAATTACTGGAGCCAGTGGCTTAGTGTATCGTCTTTGGCCAGCTTATCGCCAGAGTGCAGAAGTATACCTAAAGTTAATTCTCAAGCCCCTAATCATACCAGATTTAATGTGGCTAGGACTGTTGCCCGGTATGAGTGAAGAATTACTGTTTCGGGGTGTGATGTTGCCAGCAGTAGGGTTGAATGCTATCGGTATCATAGCCTCCAGTATGCTATTTGGGATTTTGCATCTAAGCGGTATCCAACAATGGCCCTATGTAGTTTGGGCAACCCTTGTTGGTTTGCTTCTGGGGTATAGTGCGGTAGCAACAGACAACTTACTCGTACCAATTGTAGCTCATATCGTGACCAACTTTGTCTCTAGCTTGGTATGGAAATTAGGTAATTTAGAAAATTGAACATAGAAAATTTAAAATTCAATAAAAAATAACAATTAAATAACAATTTAATAATAATCCGTGTAGGAATTGTGATAATTTTTGTTCCCTCTTCCCTACTCCCTACTCCCTACTCCCTACTCCCTGCTCCCTTTGCCAAATAACAATTAACAATTGATTAATGCGATCGCTTCCACTAGAATCCGATGTTCTTGGACTTGAATCCGGGCATGGAGGGTTTCTGGGGTATCATCGGGTAACACAGGAACAGCTGCCTGGAAAAGGATTGGACCACTGTCAACGTCTAGACTGACCACGTGAACCGTACACCCTGTAATTTTTACCCCAGCCTCAAGGGCTTGTTCCACTGCCCGCACCCCTTTGAAACTAGGTAATACGCTGGGATGGATGTTTATAATCCGGTTAGGGAAAGCGTCTAGGAGTACCTGTGTCA
Organism: Moorena sp. SS36440bin_2; assembly: GCA_011524395.1. Taxonomy (GTDB): domain Bacteria; phylum Cyanobacteriota; class Cyanobacteriia; order Cyanobacteriales; family Coleofasciculaceae; genus Moorena. Next base: position 6,018 of record WTKN01000037.1, on the reverse strand, counting down.
CGACTCGCATCCAACCAGCCATCACGACCCACTCCACCTCATACTGTCGTAAAGTTTCGACAATTTGTTGATCGAAATCTTCCCGTTTTTTGGTGTGCCGGTGATTATGTAGGACTGCTGGAATGCCGTATTTTTCCGCTCTAGCTAACGCTTTAATGCCTGGATTATTGTAAATGATCACGCTGATTTCGGCATTGAGTTGGCCGTTTGCGATCGCACTAGCTATCGCTTCAAAGTTACTGCCACTTCCGGAAGCCATCACTCCCAGTTTCAGAGGGGAAGTAGTCCCTAAAGAGTCTACGGTCTGTGGTCGAGAAATGATAGGGGAAATCAAGCTCGGGCTGGAATCTGGGGAAGTTAGATTAGCAGTCATATCGGGAAATGCGATCGCACCTTCATAAGCATTACTTTATACATCACAATTTTATAGGCATGTTGATAGAAATTAATATTTGTAACCTTTCTACACCTTTGTTAATTGTAAGTGTAGGCTAACAGTCGCCCTGATCCAAACACGCGCCTGCACGCCCATTTAATTGTATACAAAGGTTAGTTACCGAGTATAAATTCCTATTAGCTTGGGGTAGTCAAAACCTTTGCTAGCAGAAGATTTAAGCATTATCCTCACTCCACCAGCCGAAACCTAATAAAAATTGAAATTTATCATGAATATGCGGATTTTGAATGATATGATCGCGGTGCAATTAATAGTAGGATAAAAGGCGATATGATGAGGCAAGCACCTGTTTCTCCTGTGGTGCTAGTTATCTTAGACGGTTGGGGTTACCGCGAAGTAACTGATGCCAATGGGATAGCCCTAGCAGAGACCCCTGTAATGGACAGCCTCTGGGCTGCCTATCCGAGTACATTAATTCGCACCTCTGGAAAGGACGTGGGACTCCCAGAGGGTCAAATGGGCAATTCGGAAGTGGGGCACTTGAATATAGGTGCTGGGCGTGTGGTGCCTCAAGAACTGGTGCGCATCTCTGATGCGGTGGAAAATGGCACTTTAAAGGATAACCAAGCTCTTGTGCAAGTATGCCGAGAAGTTAAATCTCGGGGTGGGAAGATGCACATCGTGGGTTTGTGTTCTGAGGGTGGGGTACACTCCCATCTCAATCACCTCCTAGGATTGCTAGCCCTAGCCAAAGCCCAAAATCTATCTGAGGTTTATATCCACGGGATTACCGATGGTCGTGATACTAAACCGACGGACGGCATTGAAGCAATTCAAAAAATTCAAGATTATATTGATCAAGTTGGCATTGGATGCATAGCCACCATTAGTGGTCGCTACTACGCCATGGATCGAGACCGACGCTGGGAAAGGATTTCAAAAGCCTATGAAGTCATGACTCAGGATGGTCCTGGAAATGCGATCTCAGCAGTACAATTCCTCAAGGAGTCTTATGAGTCAGAAATTACTGACGAGTTTATCTTGCCCACACGGCTTGCTCCTGGAGCTGTAACAGCAGGAGATGGAGTAATTTTCTTTAACTTCCGCCCAGACAGAGCCCGACAGCTTACCCAAGCTTTCGTGGATCCTAACTTTGATGGCTTTGAAAGGGAGCAGATCAAACCCCTAACCTTTGCAACCTTTACCCAGTATGATCCCAAGTTTCCGGTCTTGGTCGCCTTTGAACCTCAGAACTTGACTAATATTCTGGGGGAAGTTATTGCCCAGCATGGGTTGCGCCAATTCCGAACTGCAGAAACCGAAAAATACGCCCACGTCACTTACTTTTTTAATGGTGGTCTAGAAGTTCCCTTCGAGGGTGAAGACCGGAAATTGGTGCAAAGTCCGATGGTACCAACCTATGATAAAGCACCAGCCATGTCAGCTAAGGAAGTAACCGATGAAGTGATCGCAGCCATCGAAAAACGCATTTACTCCCTGGTAGTGATTAACTATGCCAACACTGATATGGTGGGCCATACTGGCAATGTGGAAGCCTGTATAGAAGCAGTGGAAACCGTAGACCGCTGCATAGGACGCTTAATTGATAGGATTATTAAAGTTGGTGGCACTACCCTGATTACTGCTGACCACGGCAACGCCGAAACTATGCGCGATGAGACAGGTAATCCTTGGACAGCTCACACCACCAACCCAGTACCCTTTATCCTAGTAGAAGGGGAAAAATTAAAAATCCCTGGACATGGTACAGAAGTTGCATTGCGCTGTGATGGATGTCTGGCAGATATTGCCCCGACCATCTTGGAAATTTTGCAACTCCCCCAGCCAAAAGAAATGACTGGGCGTTCTATGATCCAACCCGCTGAGTTGGAAGTCCGTAGTAATCGGACACCCGTGCGAGTTTCTCTGTAACACACGAAGTTGAAAACTCCTTTGTTTTAACCAAGGGAGAGATCACAACTTCTCAATGCCGTAATTTTGTCAAAAGAGTCAACAACTCACCGCTAACTCTTTCAGAGTATAGCGGGAGCTTGTGAAAGCTCATAGTTGACCAGACTAAGACCATTCTAATGGTCTACGTTATTCGAGTCATAACACCTGTAGATGCGTGCCAGTCTTCAGCTCTGTTGTTAACAATTAAACATCTGTAGTGAGTTAAGGAAGTGTTGTTAACCTCTCAAGCTCTTATAACATTGTCAAGGCAAACTTTACCCACTTGTGGAGTGTTCAAAGTAATGCGAGTTTTCGTGCTAGATAAAAACAAACAACCATTAGATCCATGCCATCCAGCACGGGCTAGAGAGTTACTTAAAAAAGGGAGGGCTAAAGTCTTTAAGCGCTATCCATTTACGATCATCATGCAAGACAGGGATGTTGATAATTCTGTTACTCATCCACACAGGATCAAGATAGACCCTGGATCTAAAACAACCGGGATTGCCATCGTTCAGGAAAAAACTGGACGGGTCACAAGCGCCTTGGTAGTTAATCACAGGGGACAGAATATCAAAAACTCTCTGGACTCCAGAAGAGCTTTAAGGCGAGGTAGGCGAAATAGAAAGACTCGTTACCGCAAACCTCGGTTTCTCAATCGAAAACGCCCAGAAGGGTGGCTGGCTCCATCGCTAATGAGTCGAGTATTTAATATTGAGACTTGGGTAAGACGGCTAAGGAAGCTGTGCCCAATAACCACCATATCTCAAGAATTAGTCCGGTTTGATACTCAAAAAATGCAAAATCCAGAAATATCGGGTGTAGAGTATCAACACGGTGAACTGTTTGGGTTTGAGGTGAAAGAATATCTGCTTGCCAAGTGGGGTTATAGCTGTGTTTACTGTGGAGCAGAGAACGTCCCCTTGGAGGTTGAACACATTACTCCAAAATCTAAAGGAGGGACTAATAGAGTCAGCAACCTAACCTTGGCTTGTCGGCCTTGTAACCAGAAGAAAGGTAGCGATCCGATTGAGAAATTTTTACGTAAAAAGCCGGAACTTCTAAAGAAAATACTGGCATTGGCTAAATCCCCCTTGAAAGATGCAGCAGCAGTTAACTCAACTCGCTGGGAAGTATGGAGGAGGCTGCAACTGACTGGATTACCTGTTGACACAGGTTCTGGTGGTCTGACTAAGTTCAATCGTCAAACCAGAGAGATTGAGAAAACCCATTGGACTGATGCTGCTTGTGTGGGTAAATCCACTCCTCAGACATTACTACTAAATGGAGTGAAACCGCTAATAGTTACAGCTAAAGGTCACGGGGTGCGCCAAAGATGTCGTCCAAATAAATATGGCTTTCCAAAGGCTCATGCACCTGCCGCTAAGTTTTTCAAAGGTTTCCAAACGGGCGATATTGTTAAAGCTGATATCAAGGGAGGGAAGTATGCCGGTCAATACACAGGACGAATAGCAATTCGCCATCGTCCTAGTTTTGCACTCTCTACTCCAGAAAAGAAAATTGATGTACATCCAAAGTATTTACGAACAATTTTCAAGGCTGACGGCTATGAATACGCGAGTCAAATTAATCAATGATTCGCGCGTGGCCATAGGCCACGCGGGGCGCGTTCGCTGGCCATAGGCCACGCATTCGCGTTCAATTTATTCTCCTGCGGGAATTCCCCGGAGACGAAACCGTAAGATAGTGGAGCCAATAGAAGTCAGTGGGCTATGCAGATGCATGCTTAAATCTTTTTTAATAGCGATGCAGCGCGGTCTTGGGAAGGCAGCGCGGTCTTGGGGGTCCCCCCCATGAGCGACTGCCGTGGTTTCCCCCACTCGCGCTTTGCATGGCTGACAAGGCGACCCTATCTTACGGTAACTTTAAACCCGCTAAAACTGACGTTTATAACGGGAGTCCCCTTCCCGTATTTAAGATGGTTAATCAAATCCTGCAAATTATTTGGGTTTTATCTGGCTTGGGTCTGATTATTTTGGTTTTGCTCCATAGTCCCAAGGGAGATGGCCTTGGCGGTATCGGTGGTCAAGCTCAGCTGTTTACCAGCACCAAGAGTGCCGAAAAAGCCCTCAACCGGGTGACCTGGATCTTGGCGATTACCTTTATGAGCTTGACCGTGATTTTAAGTGCAGGTTGGTTAAATCAGTAAATAATTAGTGTTCAACCTTGGGGAGTAGGTCGGAAAAAAACAATCAGCAGCTATGGATAGCCCTCTTTTTAGGGGGTGTCACTTGTCTGTTAGTGATGTTGATTCAGTCCAGCACCGCAGCCGGTTTACACCCTTTGTTTAACAGATTAACAGAAGCCTCCTCTGCTATTGTGGCTTCGATGCCAGTAACCTCACCTGCCCTACCAGCTCCTAAGCCTCACCCTCTACCAACTCCCCTTGACCAGTGGCAAGACCCTACCGCCAGCGGTGATTATTTTTCTGAAATCAACGCGACTCCCTTAGGTTATCTGATCTGGTCTCAGTTTCCCGTGAAGGTTTATGTGGAACACCCCCAAGCACCAGCTGTGGTTGATGCTAAGCACCACCGCTTCCAACAATGGGTTGATGCGGTGCTAAAGGCGGTGGCAGAATGGGGGGTTTATTTACCCCTAGAACTAGTTGAACAGCAGGAATTAGCAGATATATCGATTTTGCGATCGCATCCTCCTCTAAAAGTTTCCTTGAATCGTGAGACCGGAACCTTTGATTGGTCTCGCGCTCGTGCAGCCGTTACTAGCTATGAATTTTACCTGGGGCAATCCATCAGTGCACCAGAGCAAATAGTAGATAATTTATTATTACATAAGTTTACCATACTTCTCTCCCCTGAGCAATCCATTGACTACACCCTTGCCACTGCCCGTCACGAACTGGGTCATGCACTAGGTATTTGGGGTCATTCTCCTTTAGAAACAGATGCGCTATACTTTTCTCAAGTTCGCAATCCCCCGAGAATTTCTGCTAGAGACATCAATACCCTCAAACGGATATACAAACAGCCAACTCGATTGGGATGGCCTTTGGTGAAGGTAAAAGCTAAAACCTAAAACCTAAAAGGCTTGTATCCATAGGAATTATGCCGCTTAAACCAATAATAAAGGTTTTAACTAATAGGTTTTAACTAATAGGTTTTAACTAATAGGAAAAAACGAACTTTGGAGCACAGAACTTCAGGTGCGACCCGTGATGGCGAGCAATCCCTTGCCATCACGGAAAGCGCACCTCAGATTTACAGAGGTTGTACAGGGAAAGGGTGCATAAGTCCTGATCCAGATGAGAGTGCAAACAAATCCTTGTCAGCCATGCAAAGCGCGAGTGGGGGAAACCACGGCAGTTGCTCATGGTTAGAAGTTACCGTAAGACAGGCTCGCCTTAATCTATAAGTTTTACCCCTTTTCTGCATTTGAAGTTACCGTAAGAATAAGCCAGCCAAAATCGGCTAAGTTTTACCCCTTTTCTGCATAGCCGAACAACCATAAAGGCTGCCTTATTCTAAGGTTTCGTCTTTGAGCCGACCAACCATAAAGGCTCAAGGTAATCAGGTTTCGTCTCCGGGGGGAACCACAGCAGTTGCTCATGGGGGAAACCACGGCAAAGCGCGAGTGGGGGGAACCCCCAAGACCGCGCTGCCTCCCCAAGACCGCGCTGCCTCCCCAAG
>WTKN01000024.1 GCA_011524395.1 Moorena sp. SS36440bin_2 | reverse complement strand
TCACGCGGGGGTTTCCCCCATGAGCGACTGCATCAAGACAGGGTAATTATCCTGAGATGATATAACTTTTTTATTTGAATTGTGAACATACTCCCTTAAGGAAAGGAAAGGTAAGCATTAGCTGTTCGCGTAGCCTGCGCGTAGGGCATATGCTTACCTTTTTATTATATATAATTTTTAAAAAATTAAATGGGTTTACCCTGAGCTATATATTTTTTTAAGTATTTTTTTAAAATCATCCCTATCAACAAGCCCAATTTGATTACTAGCTGCCAGATTTTTTGCAGGTTCTGTAAACTTACTATTAGTGATAACTAGTCCCAGGTTCGCCTGATAATAGCCAATTGCCCCTGTTACTTCCTGAACGGTCTTAATCCCTACGCTACCTTGTTTTCTCTTGGCTTGAACAACAGCCTTTATCTCACCTTTTTGAATTACCAGATCCGCTCCATAATCCGCACTTGCCTTAGTGCTAATCACTTGGTAGCCCAGTTGCTTAAATAATTTAGCCATAATTTTTTTAAACTCCCTCCCCTTCATGTTATCAATTGCATCTAAATATTCATCAATATCCTGTTTCGATGCACGCCTATCCTCAACCAAAGATTTACCATTCTTAACTTCTGCTTTAAGTTTACGTTTCAAATCACTAGAAACCATTAAGCCTTTAATCTCTTTACACAAAGATGCTTTAGATTCTCCTTCTTCTTGGCGCTCTTTATATATTCCAACCAGTAACGCTTCAAGTCCGAATTTCGATAAGCCATCAGCAGCTATTCCCACAACCCCAAGAAAAGCAATGCCTCCGATCATTCCGAATGGACCTAACATTGCCAAAGCCGTTGTGATCGCTGCTGCTCCAGTGAATCCCGTTGTTGCCATAGCAATCAGAAGTATCACACCAGGGAATCCTAGTGCAGCCACCTTTCTAACCACTTCATCCATATCATTATTCCTCAATATGTTTAGTTTAGAGAATTGCTCTAATTTTCATCAGTATTCCCTCCAAACTGAGTAACGAAATCAGTGTAAATAACAGTGGACACCCATCTTAATTTGAAATACCTAAGAGACTGTTTGTTAAACTTTGCTTAAATCAGGAACGTAGGGTGGGTTAGGTGACAAGTACTTTAAAACCTCACCTGTTAACAGAGCTGTCCCCCTTAACCCACCAATATTCAGCGAGTAATCGCTGTCTTAATATTTACTTTAGAAACAGTCTATAATTCGTAAGCATTCAGCATTCAGCATTCAGCATTCAGACCAATTAAAGTAGGGTGGGCAAAGTAATATAATCATTAATACTCACGCACAAGCAAACTGTGTCTTGATGCAGTCGCTCATGGGGGAAACCCCCGCATGAAGACGCTGCATCGCTTTTTGCCCACCCTACAAGCTGCTATCAGCTTAAGCTGCTACAATTAAACAGCAGGTGTTTTTTACAATGAACTATCTTCAGAAGGCTTTTGTTTATATACTTTTTTAAATACTTTTTGAAAATTATCTCTATCCCAAAGCTCAATTTTATTACTAGCTGCCAGATTTTTGGCATTTTGTGTAAACTTACTATTAGTTATAACTATTCCCCGGTGCGCCTGATAATGGGGAATTGCCGCCGCTACTTGCTGAACGGCATCAATCCCTACGCTACTTTGTTTTCTCTTGGCTTGAACAACAGTCTTTATATTCCATTTTGTAATTATCAGATCGGCTCCATAATCCCCACTTGCTTTAGTGATCCTCACTTGGTAGCCCAGTTCCTTAAATAATTTAGCCAAAAATTCTTCAAACTCCCTCCCCGTCATTTTATCAATTGCATCTAACTGTTCATCAATATCCTCTATAGATTCAATTTGGACTTGGAGTGAATTTTCAATTTCATTGATAAATTTTAGGACAGTTTTAGTACTAATACGTTTCACTAAAACCCCAAGGTAAAGTGTAAAAAAATCCCCTTTTTTATTTATTTTATCAGATTTATATTTATTTATCCCTATCTTATCAAAAGATGATGACTTCGATGCACGCCTATCCTCAACCGAAGATTTACCATTATTCACTTCTTCTTTGAGTTTGCGTTTCAAATCACCAGAAACCATTAACCGTTCAATCTCTTTACAGAGAGATGCTTTAGATTCTCCTTTTTGTTGGCGCTCTTTATATATTCCAACCAGTAACGCTTCAAGTCCGAATTTCGATAAGCCATCAGCAGCTATTCCCACAACCCCAAGAAAAGCAATGCCTCCGATCATTCCGAATGGACCTAACATTGCCAAAGCCGTTGTGATCGCTGCTGCTCCAGTGAATCCCGTTGTTGCCATAGCAATCAGAAGTATCACACCAGGGAATCCTAGTGCAGCCACCTTTCTAACCACTTCATCCATATCATTATTCCTCAATATGTTTAGTTTAGAGAATTGCTCTAATTTTCATCAGTATTCCCTCTAAACTGAGTAACGACATCAGTGGAAATAGGGGATTATTTAATCAACGACGAACCAAGCTAATAGTAGGTTTACACCAACCACTTTACGTTGTCTACTTATGGTTAGCGTGAATCTTGCCTCGCGTCTTACTATAAACTACACTCAAGGAATAAAGATTCCGGACAATATTTTCCCGTGAATAAAATTCCCTTGCATTCTTGACCCCTATGGCGCTTAGGTCAGAAGCAAGGGATCCCGGTCTTTCCGTAACTGTTCAAAGAACTCCACAAAGTAAATGAAGTCTAACCAATCACTACATCTTTCGCACTACCTCCCGTTCTTTTTTTGTTTACAGGAAAAGAAAATTATCACTGTCAAGAGCACTCCCTTGAACTCCCCTCAGGATAGCCAAGTCTTGACCTAAAGTACTGATTAGAACATCATCCTGATTTTGAGCGATCGCAATATCTTCAAAGGTGACTCCTAGACCCCCAATGACAAGTACATCAACATCCAACTCAAAGTCAGTAATGGTGTTAGCAGTGCTAGGAAAAGCTGCACCCGCAATCCAAAACTGATCCGCATCATCACCGCCAGTTAGCAAGTTATCACCATTGCCAGCAAACAAGATATCGTTACCCTCTTGACCAAACAAAAAGTCGTTGGTGCCAGCAATCAGAAGATCACCGTTGTCACCACCATAAAGTCGATTATTTCCTTTACCTACTGAAGCATTAAGAATATCGAAGCCAGCTTCACCAAAGAGTCGATCGTTAGTACTAGCAAACAGTTCATCGTCCCCTTCGCCACCATACAGTTGATTGCCACCAGAGGTTGCCGAGGTATCGACTACATCATTACCAGCACCAGCCAAGACAATCACTGGACTATCAAAAATAGTCAGCTGATCATCCTCAGGAGTGCCAAAGATTGGATCTCCGATAGCTGGAGAAACTCGTTGATTACCAAAGTCAATATTACTAACAATCTCACCAGGGTCGAGTTCAATGGTGTAAGTGCCAGAGCCACCAGGAAAAGTTTGCTTCCACCCTGGTAATACCACTTCAGCAACAGTGTAGGTATCTGGTTTGAGGTCAGTGAAGCTATAGTTACCTTCAGCATCCGTTTTTGTGAAGGTTTCACCAGTATCAAGTTTGCCATTCTGGTTTTGGTCGAGGTAAATCGTCCAGTTTTCCAAACCAGGTTCATCAGGCTCCCGCACACCATTTCCATTCAAGTCGTTCCACTTGATGCCAGAAATCGAGCTGTTTGCATCCAGTAACTCCTCAATCGCCAAGTCTGCCTGAATTAATCCGAAGCCAGTACCATTATCAAATCCTTCATCAAACCCAGGAGTAAATGGGTCATCCATATCGAGAGCTGTACGCTCTAGAATGTCGTAAATTACGTCAGGACTTGTTCCTGGAACAGCCTCAAGCATTAAAGCCGCCACTGCTGCGGCATGGGGAGCTGCAGCGGAAGTACCAAAAAAGTTCGGAAACCCGTCTCCTTCAATATCCCGTCCTGGAAACGGAGGAAAGAAAGTCGTGTTAGTGCCATCAGGAGCAACAATTTCAGGCTTCTGTCGAATTTCAGGAGTTGCCAGACGATTGCCAGCTGTATCAAATAAAATCGGTGTAGTTCCAGCAGAAGAGAAACTCTCTAACACTGCTGGGTCAGTACCAAAGGCTGGTGTATCTTGATAAAATGCCGCTCCCACTGCTTCAGCACCAGCAGCATTAGCATGACCATATATTGTTGAGCTGTTAGTAGCATACTCAATATTATCTGCTTGCCCAAACTCAACATACTTAATCCGAGTAGGGTCTGAACCACCCTCCGGTTCAAATTTCCCAATCGCTAAGTGGAAATCTGCCTTTGCTCCTGTAGTGTTTTGGAAAAACAAGACTTCCACCGGATCACCGCCCACATTAAAATCTATAGCGGATTCCAGCACATTACCACTCAAGTCGTCAGTCTCAAAGACGAAGACATCTAAGTCATTACTCGAACCAACTCCTCCTACGGAAGCAAATGGCTCATCCCACTGAAAGGACAGTAATATTCTGTCTCCATCATCTAGGGTAAATTTTTGGAAAATATCTACACCGTCAGATGGGTCAAAATCATGGTATCGATAGCCCGTATTGGCCGTGTCGTCCACACCGAGCCGGAAATCGCTTTCGTAGGAATCGCGGCCACTATTACCAGCGGAAGAAAAATAAGAAACACCGTCAGCTACTACCTGATCTACTGCTTGAGCAATAATCCCATCTTGGAACATCGGCTCAGCAAAATAAATAACGTCATCCACAATCACATCAGCACCAGCGACAGTTGCTAAGTCAACAATGCCATTAGCAAAACTCGCTTGACCCAGAAATGCTGTATGAAAAGCTAACTCAGCACCGGGAGCTACATCATGAATCAGTTGCAGCATGCCACGACCTTCATCAGTGTTGGAAGGAAAGAGGTCGTCTAGCAGCACATTGACGGTCGCCGTATTACCAAAGGGATTACCAATACCAGGAAGGTCACCACTAGCGACATCATCCGATGCTCCCCCTAGAACGTCATAGCTGTCAGACAATGCTCCTACAGTTACCCCACTGCCATCGACACCAAATTGGGTACGAGCAGCATCAGCATTCATGGCCACATCCCCTTGACTGGTGGTTAGCCCAATATTGGTGGTGGGACGATAAGCTGGTTTAGCAAAATTTAAGCTGTCTAAACTCGCCATCTGATCAATGGCTTGAATCGGTAGCACACCGGAAACTATCGAACCATACATAGAGCCTTGCTGTAACCCTAACTCTTCTAGATCGTTTAATAGGGTAGTTGCATCTCCAACTGCCACTGCATCAATCACCACAAAACTGTTGCTTATTTGCAACAATTGGTTGTTGGATTGGAAGGGCAAAAAGGTAAATGTTTCCAAGTAATCGTTGTATTCTTCAGAAAGTAAGGCCAAATCCCCGCCTACTTTCTTGAACATTGGATTGTTTTTCTTGCTTAAAGTCTTGAGTGCTTTTTCACCTAAATTGTTTTCAGCCATCAGAATAAATTAGTATCCTACTTTGATTTGTCCGTAATTTTGCCTTTTCTGTTTCTTGGTGCGCCTTCACATTTAGCTTTTTAAAAGCGCGGGATTCCACCGCTCCTAGGAAAGCCCGGAGTCGCAACGCTATTGAGCGTTAGTTTAGGATTTTGAGGTATAAAATCCAGGTATAGCTAGTTTTGCAGTCCTTGTAACTAACCGTTTGCCATAGTAAGTCCGGAAGATCACTGATTTTTTGTTCCTACTTTAATTAAGTAGTAACGTTCACAAAACTCAACTTTTTAATTACAAAATATTATCACTAATAACTAGTTATTTAAACTAGTTATTTTTGTGTTTGTTTGATTATCGATGCAGTGGTTAATAGTCAGAAACAGGATTAACCACTGCATCAAAAAAATTAGAAACATGAGCAGTGATTTTCCTTTAATTTAGTCTTTTTGAAGTTATATGCATTTACCCTGTGAATAATTAGTTGACTTTGGAACGAGAATTTGCACACTCTACCCCCTAGAATTAGGGAAATTATTTTTTAGGGATTAACTCTATAGGTTACTATTTGAATTTACCCATACCTATAAGAGAGTTTTGGAAAAACCCAAAACCCTAGGGAGTGTTAAGCACCGTGTTTAACCTCGCCACATCAAGCTTTGGAGGTAAGTACACCCTGAATAGCGCTAAGACAGCTATCTTAACGATGGGGGCGTAATTTAACTTGCCACCCATTTATTTTTTTTGCTTCTTCGTATATTAGACTAATTCATTTAGTCAAAAAAAGTCAAGTATTATCGGTTTTTTATCTGGCTTTTAAATACATTTGTCGCAAAAAAAAAACTCACTAAACTACGGATATTAAGATAGAAACACTAGTTCTATTTTTTCTATCAAAACAAAATACTTCCTAGGGTTACATATCAAATACATATACTATATAAACCATGAATTATAAAGTATGAAGTAATCATCAATTATGAAGGATTAAGCATCAAGGAAATATGAATGGATAACCTGCAACCTGCATTCCCTTCATAACTAACTCTCTCCCGTTCTTTTTTTTGTTTACAGGAAAAGGAAATTATCCCTCTCAAGAGCACTCCCCTGAACTTCCTTCAGGACAGCCAAGTCTTGACCTAAAGTACTGGTTATAACATCATGGTAATCTTAAGCGATCGCAATATCTTCAAAGGTGACCCCTAGACCGCTAATCACTAGTACATCAACATCTAACTGAAAGTCAGTAATTGTTTTAGTAGTGCTGGGAAAAGCTGCAGCCCCAATCCAAAACTGATCCGCCTCATCACCGCCAGTTAGCAAGTTATCACTATTGTTAACAAACAAGATGAGGATATCAATTCAGATTAATTATCTATTAATTATCTAGGGATGATGGTCAATAGTAAATCGTTGATTCTACTTAGATTCAATATCTAGAGATGAGGGTAAATCGTAAATTATACTTAGATTAATTATTTAGTAATGAAAGAAAATCGTCTTAAATAAGTTCGGATCAGTTAGCGGTAGGCTAAAATTAGAGGAACTCCTACTATAGGGAATAACGGACATGAAAACCGCAGCCCCTGTTATTCATAGCGACCCTGACATCTTGGGAGGAACCCCTGTTTTTGTTGGAACTCGTGTGCCAATAAAAACTTTGCTCGATTATCTCAAAGCAGGGGATCCACTCGACGAATTCTTAGAGCATTTTCCCAGTGTTAGCCGTGAGCATGCGATCGCAGCCCTGGAATTGGCGGTAGTGGTACACAATTCGTGATTTTAGCTCCCTACTCCCTATTCCCTACTCCCTACTCCCTACTCCCTGATCTAATTACTCATAACTAGCAACATCAAGTATTCTATTAAGTGCAACGCTCTCATCTGAAATGTATTCCTGAGAAAAATAGTAATAACTGTTAGGCTCATTATCAGGAATCACGCCATTAACGACTAAGCCCAGGACAGTCTGACCAGACTGCTCCAAAAGTCCCTTGGCGAAAGCAGCACTACCGGAATCTACCACTCCAGGTCGGGAAACTAACAGCACACCATCGGTCATTTTTCCTAGGATAGGAGCATCCGCAGCAACGTTTAAAGAAGGGGTATCAATAATCACAAAGTCGTAACGACTAGCAACATGGTTAATCAATGAAGCCATGGGCTCGGAATCGAGAAGCACTGCGGGATTAGGAGGTACTACTCCAGAGGTCAGGACATCCAGAGTCTCGCTCACTGGTTTAATGGCATCCCCTAATTTAACTTGATTAACAAGCATATTGCTCAAGCCCACTTCATTGGACAAATCCCAGATCCGATGTTGCACAGGCTTATGGAGATCAGCATCAATTAGCAATACCTTACTTCCTCGCTGAGCAATCACTGCTGCTAAATTAGCAGACACCGTTGACTTACCTTCTTGAGGTAAGGAACTAGTTACAGTCACCGCCTTGAGGGCTTTATCTGAACTCAAAAACTTGAGATTTGCTTGCAGCATCCGATAGGATTCACTGATGGGAGACCGAGGTGTATTCTGAACAATAACTTGGGGCGTAAATGGATCTAAAACTTCCTGGTATGGATTTAATAATTGAGATTTACTAAAGTGGGGAATCACACCCAGTAAGGTAAACTTAAATAATTGTTTAACGTCTTTAATGGTTTTCAGAGATTTATCTCTGGTTTCTAAAATATAAATAATTGCTGCGGTCGCCAACAGTCCCTGAAAACAAGCAGCAATATAGGCTATTTTAGCAGACGAAATCGGAATTATTGGCACCTGAGCCCCCGCAATAATGCGGGCATTACCCATGTTTTGATTTTCCGCTACCTGAATTTCCCCAAGCTTATTTAGCAACAGAGAATAGGTGGATTGGGACACATCAAGTTGCCGTTCTAACTCCCGCTGCTGTTGTTCCAGTCTAGGGAGATCGTTAAGTCTTTTTCGGTAAGCGGTTTGGGCATTGACTAAGGCTTTAGTCTGATTAGCCAAACCTAAGCGAGCTGCTTCTAATTCTACTAGCTCTTTAGTCAGGTCTTGTTGTAACTCTCCCAGTTTAAAAAGCTTGCTAGCAGGTTTAAAATTAGTATTAGAAACCTGTTTCACGCGCTGGTTTAGGATACCTTTTAGGCTGGCTACCTTACTTTCTAAGTTAGCAATTGTGGGATGGGTGGCTTGGAAACGGTTACGCTCAAGGGCTAGTTCGACTTCCACTTGGCGCAATTCTTGGAGTGCCTCCTGCACCTCAGGAGACTGCTTGAGAGCAGTTAGAGCGATAGCTTGTTTGGAGTTCATGCCCAATCGTTGTTGGAGCGATTCGTACTGGGCATTGACATCAGCCATTTTAGACTGATTTTGAGCAATTTCCTTTTGCAAATCTGTCAGCACCTCGATAGCTGAGCGAGCTTCTGCGTCTAAGGATATCACTTGATTTTCTTGTTTGAACTGACGCAAAGCTGCTTCTATTTTACTAACAGTAGCTTCTGCTTGAGGTAACTGTTTCTCAATAAACTTCCGGGCAGCTACAGCTTCAGTCCGTTGAAAATCTAAGTGATTTTCTAAATAAATACTCATTAGTTGATTAACAACTGCTGCTGCTTCTTGAGGGTCTTGAGATTGGTAAGACACTTCTAGAAGATCAGTTTTCC
Organism: Moorena sp. SS36440bin_2; assembly: GCA_011524395.1. Lineage (GTDB taxonomy): Bacteria > Cyanobacteriota > Cyanobacteriia > Cyanobacteriales > Coleofasciculaceae > Moorena. The sequence continues at coordinate 2,036 of WTKN01000024.1, read as the reverse complement.
GGATATTGGTTACACTGACATTGTGCAAAAAGTCTTTAATTGCTAAAGGTTTCCCCTGATTATCTTTAAGATTTAGTGCGGTAATCGTCTTTTGAGCCAGAGGCTCAGACATCATGATGTTGGCTTCTGTATCTAGAGGATTACTTTGGTCTACCAGAGGTTGTAGAATCCCGATTTCTTTACCTACTTCGGTGACTGAAGACGTGGTATTAAGCCGCTTAAATAACAGCAATCCTTGGGCTACATATACCGGCTTTTGCAATGATGCCACCAGAGACATAATCACAGAAACTGTTACAAAAATACCGGAAGCTGGTAGCCAACGTCGCTTCAGGATCCACCAATATTGTTCAAACCTTGAGGATTCAGGAGAGTCCATAAATAGCTCAAGAAAAAATTTAAGTACCTGATGCTTATTTAGGGATATCCTAGCCCAGCCAATAGTCTCAATTGTGCCAATACGCCAATTTGAGTACTGTTTGTTATTTGCTGTACTATTTCCAATAGGCTGACAAATTGCCGGATTTGACGAGATTATCACCAGAGCACCTGTTTGTATGTCCCAGCACTATTACATTTCTCCCCGGTTTATCGATAAACTGGCAGTTCACATCACTAAAAACTTCCTTGATATACCCCATGTCCGTGTGCCTCTAATTCTGGGAATTCATGGACGGAAGGGGGAGGGTAAGTCCTTTCAGTGTGAGCTTGTGTTCGAGCGCATGGGCATTGAAGCAGTTCATATGTCTTCTGGTGAGCTAGAAAGCCCAGATGCTGGGGATCCAGCCCGTCTGATCCGCTTGCGCTACCGAGAAACCGCTGAAATGATCCGAGTCAAGGGTAAGATGTGTGTGCTGATGATTAATGACTTGGATGCTGGGGCGGGACGGTTCGATGAACGCACCCAATATACGGTCAATACCCAGCTGGTGCATGGGACGTTGATGAACATTGCTGATAATCCCACCAATGTCCAACTTCCAGGGAGTTATGACTCACAACCGATCCACCGAGTACCGATTATTGTCACTGGTAATGATTTTTCTACTCTCTATGCGCCCTTGACTCGGGATGGTCGGATGACCAAATTCTACTGGGAGCCCAACCGAGAAGACCGGATTGGTATTGTTAGTGGTATCTTTCACGGAGATGGACTCTCTACTGGGGAGATTGAACAACTGATTGATACCTTCGACAATCAAGCGGTTGATTTCTTCAGTGCTTTGCGATCGCGTATTTACGATGAACAAATCCGTAAGTTTATTTACGATATTGGTCTAGACCGAGTTTCCTCTCGTGTAGTCAACACTAAGGAAGGACCGCCCAAATTTGAAACACCAAACTTTAGCCTCTCCCGCTTAATTGAGTTTGGAGAATTGATTAAAGCTGAGCAGCAGCGATTGGAACTCAGCGGACTAGCCAGGGAGTACAATCAAGTCCCGTCCATGACGAGCCAACCAACTAATAACAATACTAAAAATACTAACTATCATATTCCAACCCCTGATCAACCTCAAGCAAACCACAAGGCACCTGTATCCAATCCAGTCATCAGTGAGTCAACTAGCCCTAAAGTCACGAACGGGTTAAATCAATGTCAGATAGGACAGCACAACGGTAGCAAAAAGCCATTAGATCTAGGATTAGATCTAGAAACCCAAGACCAGATTGGAGAGCTTTTGGCTCAAGGTTACCGCCTGACCCTAGAATACGGAAATGAGCGTCGGGTTAAGAATAATGCTTGGAAAAGTGGGAATCCGTTACCAGAAAACAATGTGTCGGAAGCGATCGCTGCTTTGACAGAACGCTTAGGGGAGCATAAGGGTGAGTATGTGCGCCTAATTGGTATCGACACCAAAGCCAAGCGGCGGGTTCTCGAAAAGATTATCCAACGGCCTTGACATGTCCCCTGCTTGAAGATGGGGAGATAGGGAGATGGGGAGATGGGGAGTAAGATCAGTTTTCCCTCTTGGCGATTCCCGATTCCCGATTCCCGATTCCCGATTCCCGATTCCCAATTCTAAATTCGCGCATTC
>WTKN01000200.1 GCA_011524395.1 Moorena sp. SS36440bin_2 | reverse complement strand
GCAACAGGCAACAGGCAACAGGCAACAGGCAACAGGCAACAGGCAACAGGCAACAGCTAATCAACTATATAGAGATTATCGGCAATGGAAAAAACTGTAATCTTTGTTTACAATTCATTGAGAAACCCGATACCAATCCAGTAATTTTCTTTGATGCATATAAAATAAAATTTGTCAAGCCACTTTACTGAACTTTTAGTCTAGGCAAAATGTCCTAGAAGCCTGTGGTAAATTTAACTCAAAGACTGGAGAAGCTTGCCAATCGAAAAGGTTGGTATAGGGAGGATTCCGTTCCCTAGATTCTCATCAGTCAAGGGTGTATCTGAGGGTGTATCTGATTTTTATTTAACCGCTGGTAATGCAACTAGCTCGCTCCGGATTAGGTAGCGCTAGCCCTGTATCAAGAGGTAAACATCCAATGCGGCAATTTAATTTGTAATCAGAGTTAAAACTTCTGCTGATGACACCCTTTTTTCGCAAGGCTTTTGCCCATCTACCCAAAAAAAATCCTAGGTCACACCAATCAGATGGTCAATCTAGCGCTAATCAAGCCTCTACTTCTGTGAGGTCTGATACTAAAGCAGATCATCCTCGGCCTTCGTTCCAAAGATATTCTTTAGTCCTACTATTATTCCTCAGCTGTAGTATTTCCATTGGGTTAACTACAAGGTTAGTGTCTGCTCAAAGTGATGGCAGTACCACCGATACTAACAAAACCCTACGGGAGAATACCATCGAGGAACTCAAGGAAAAATCTCAACCCACCTTTGCTTTACCTTCCCCACCAACTAAAGCTCCTGAGATCGATGCTCCTGCTGCTGGTCAGTACATTCTAGAATTCAATCGCAGCCCAGTAGTAGGGTCTCGTTTTAGTTTAAGAGGCATCTATGACGAAGCACGGCTAGGGTTTACCCGTCCCCGAGATTGGCAACTGAAATCTGTCAAAACCTTGATTCGCTTTCGCCATTCTCCAGCGCTCTATGCCACTCGCTCTAATCTTACGGTTCTAATTAATGGTGTTAGCGTTGGCAGTATTCCTCTTAACCGCCAGAAAGGGGAAATTGGGAATGTGCTCTTTAATATTCCTATCGACCAACTCCGTAACTACAACCAAATCACAATTGCGGCGCTACAGAATAACTCTCCTACCTGTACTCAAGACCCCTATGATCCTTCCCTATGGACAGAAATTCTGCCGGATTCAAAAATAGTCTTTGATTTTGAACCCCAACCGGTTTCTCTAGACTTTAATCGCTACCCTTACCCGATCTTTGATGACCTGAGTCTAGAACCAAATCAAATTACTTATCTGTTGCCTAAAAAGATTGATGATAATTGGTTAACTAGCACTGCTCGTTTCCAAGCTTCTTTAGGTAGGCTAGCGGATTATCGTCGCCTGAATACGTCCTTGGTGAAATCTGTTAAAGAGGCGAGTGGAACGGGGATTAATCGCTTTTCTGGTAATCGGTTGGTGATCATCGGCACACCAGAACAACAGCCAGAACTCAAATCCCTGAAACTACCCCTTCCGGTCGAAAAAAATCAGATTCTTGATGCTAAGGAAAAACCCTTACCACCGGATGTCGGGGTCTTAATGTTAACCACCACTCCTGGCAATGAAGCTGCAGTATTGGTAGCAACGGGTAATGGGCCAGAAGGAGTGGCGAAAGCAGTACAGTTTTTAGTGCAATCGGAAGACCGTCAAATTGCTACGAGTCAAGTGATCTTAGTCGAAAACCTCGACGAAGTGCCAACCCCTGAACCCCGGGATTGGCCAGACTATTTACCTCTAGAACCCACATTCAAGCTCAGCGACCTCAAAACTCCCTACAATCAGCCCATTGAGGATATAACAGTCAGGGGTTCGGATTCTCCACCCATTATGATTGACTTCCGGGCATTGCCCGATGATAAGTTTGAGGGGGATAACTATATGAACCTAATTTATAGCTACAGCCCCCAAATTAATCCCAAAACCTCAGTAGTGGAAGTCAAGCTAGATGGTATTGCTCTAATCGGTAAAAAGCTAACTTCTATAAATGGTGGAACTAGAGAGTCTCTGAGGGTTCCCCTGCCCAACGACAAAATTAACCCCTATTCTAAAATCCAGGTCGATTTTCGTCTTGATGCTCGGGAACGCCGCTCCTGTAGCAAAGTAACTGACCAACAGCTTTGGGGTACGTTGCACAGTGATACAAATTTTGAACTCCAGCGCAGTACTGTTGCCAAAGTTCCAGATTTGGGGTTGCTGAAAACGGGTTTCCCCTTTGCTGCTCCTCAGGATTTATCCAAGACAGTTATTGTCTTACCAAAAGACCCCTCAAACAGTGTACTGATGACATTACTACAGTTCACTAACAGACTAGGACGGTTAAGCAAAGCGGAATCAATCGAGTTATCAGTTTACACAAAAGATTCTTTACCCACTGAAGAACGCAGTGACCATCATCTGGTAGGAATTGGGACTCAAAATAAATTTCCTTTTCCCGAAATTTTATCCTCTGGTGGCTTTAAATTAAAAAATTTCTTGACACGGCAGCGCAGTGATAGTCAGATTCAAACCTGGTCTGATCATGATGGGGTGATCAAAGAAATTATCTCGCCATGGAATAAAGAACGGGTGATGCTTGCTCTAATTGCTCAAACTAACAAAGGCTTAGAGAAAGTTCAAGACTTATTAAACCAAGACCCACTCTTCTCTCAAATCAAGGGAGACACGGTACTGATTAGTGCTAACTCGGAAAATCCCGATATTTATGACCAAAATTCTTATAATATGGAGTTTTTCCATAAAGAGCGCAAGCGTCAACTGGAAAAACCTAAGTTGACTCAGCAAATTTTTAACTTCATAATAAGAAGTTGGTTGATGTTAGCTCCAGCTATTATAGCTGCTACCCTGATTAGTTACGGTGTTATTCAGTTTTATCTCAAACACACTGCTAGGGATAGAAATTAATGACTATTCCATCTTCAAAGATTAGGTCAAGACTAAGTCGCAGAGGCTTGGTTACGTCACCCCAACAGCGACAGAAACTAACAGTCTGGGTAGTGGAAGACTTACCCCATATATTTGACCAGATTTTACAGTGGCTAAGTCGCGGTCAATTGCTGTTGTTGATTGTATCTCTACTATGGCTATTTATTCCTCTAATTACTGCTCGCCCACCGATTTGGCAACAAGGATTGCTTGGTGTCATTTTGTTCCTGGTGGGACGAGTTATTATTCAGATGGAGGAAGATAAACCCAATCGTAAAACCAGTGAATATCTCCACTTATTGTTGGTTTTACTGAGCGCTTTCACTACCTTACGCTATTTTTATTACCGCACTCGATATACCCTTAATTTTGAAGGGTGGCTGAATATCGTTTTTTGCGTGCTGTTGTATGGGGCAGAATTTTATGCGATCGCTACCTTATTCTTAGCTTACTTTCAAACCTTAAAAATCAAACAACGTCAAGCCGTTAGTTTAGAAAATATTCCCCAAAAGGAGTGGTTTAGCGTTGATATTTACATTCCTACCTATAACGAAGATATCGAAATTGTCCGCAAAACAACCTTAGCGGCTTTAGCAATTGACTATCCGGCTGACAAAAAATCGGTTTATGTCCTTGACGATGGCAGAAAATATCCAGAGCGTAGGGAAAAGTTGCGCCAAATGTGTGAGGATTTAGGCTGCGAACTCCTGACTCGGGATAACAATGACCATGCTAAAGCTGGCAATATCAACACGGCGTTTCACAAAACTACTGGGGATTTAGTCCTTATTCTGGATTGTGACCACATTCCCGCTAAAAACTTTTTGAAAGAAACTGTTGGCTTCTTTTTTAACCCTAAGGTTTCCTTTGTCCAGACACCCCACTGGTTCTACAACCCAGATCCCTTTGAGCGTAATTTGCTCACAGAAGGCAGAATACCTGTGGGTAATGAACTGTTTTATAAAGTGCTGCAAAAGGGCAATGATTTCTGGAATGCAGCTTTCTTTTGTGGGTCTGCGGCGGTGATTCGGAAAACCCACGTCATGGAAATTGGAGGTATTGCCACCGAAACCGTTACCGAAGACTGCCATACTGCCTTCCGTCTGCATTCAAAGGGTTACGAGTCGGTCTACTACGACAAGATTATGGTGGCAGGTTTAGCGCCAGAGAAATTTTCGGCCTATATCGGTCAACAGGTACGTTGGGCTAGGGGAATGGCTCAGATTCTGCGCCTGGAAAATCCCTTGTTCAACCCGAAGGTGAATTTGAGCCTGCCCCAACGGTTGTGCTACATGAGTGCCACATCCCACTTTTTCTTCGGCTTCCCCCGATTGATGTATGCGATCGCACCCACTCTATTCTTATTATTTGGCATCAATTCGGTGAAAGGTCTCGGTTATGAAACCTTGTGCTATGCTCTGCCTCACGTTATCTTATCGATGCAGACCAACCACATTCCCTACAAGCACGTCCGTTTCTCCTTCTGGAACGAGATTTTTGAATTTGCCCTGTCATTCCAGGCAGGAATCGTTACCATCTTAGCTCTGATTAATCCTAAGTTAGGGTCTTTCAATGTTACCGATAAAGGGATGAATGTTACCAAGCGCAGCTTTGATTTTGATTCAGTCAGGTACTTGGTGTTAGTCGGTGCCTTGGCTACTGCTGCCTTGTTTACTGTACCCCTGTGGCTATGGTTAAGACCGGAAGATAGCCAAGCGGTGATTGTTAATGTGTTGTGGTCTATTTTTAACTTAATCCTGCTGATGGCTGCTTGTCTAGTTGCTTTCGAGCAACCCCAACTCCGTCGAGCCCACCGGATGCCAAGGAAGTTAACAGCTGTGATTCATACTCCACACCAGAGTTGGAGAGGTGAAACCGTTAATATTAGTGAAAGTGGCGTCCAAATTCTGCTGAATACCCGACCCAACATCCCTGATCAAATCAGAGTGGAACTCGAAGGAGACTACGGACACAAGTGCTTGCTCCGAGGGCGGGTGGTGCGAGAAGTTGCCATGGGGGAGCAGGTGAGGCTATTTGTTGATTTTATTGAGGTCACCCGTACTCAGCAAGATGATCTGGTGTTAGTTATTTATTCTGATGTCAATGAGTGGTATTCCCAGAAACGATCTGAGACAGACCATCCTCTGGAATCCCTTAAGTTTATTGCTACGAGTATCAGACGAGTCTTCCGTGAATTCCGACCAGCTAAAGAGACCAAGGTACGTCAACAAGTTCAAACGGCAGTGCAATTATATTGGGATTACTGGAAAAACGATTCCGTTAGCGCGACAATCACTGAAATAGGGACTCATGATTTACGGTTGGAATTAGATGGTAGCCAGATTAGCAATCTCGAGGTCATGCAGCAAACTAAACCCATGGTCAGTTTACTGGTAACTGAGGAATCTAATCACGTAAACGATCTGAGTTTTGTGGCTCAGGTGGAAACTATAGAGAAGTTACTTGATACCGGATCTTTTGATTCGATTGCGATCGAGTTAACTTTCCCAGAATCAATGAAACAACAGCAACGGCTCAAAATTCCACAGCTTCTCGATCGTTTAGATTGATAACAAAGGGAATCGGGAATCGGGAATAGGGAATCGGGAGCGGTGCGACAATAAGCGCGAATTTAATTCGCCTAGCGATGCAGCGCGGTCTTGGGGGTTCCCCCCATGAGCGACTGCATCAAGACAAGGAAAGCGCACCGAGGGAGTCGGGGCTGGGCTGTTTCTTGCGTCGAACTAAAATGTGATAGGTGCGACCCGAAGTTACCTATTCCTGATTCCCTACTCCCTACTCCCTACTCCCTACTCCCTTTGCTATACATGAACCCTTTAACTCTTGACCTGCGACCAGTACTCAGGTTAACCCACCGAGAATTTGAGAAAATTGCAGTAGCTAACCGGGATTTGCGGTTGGAACTGACTGCTGATGGAGAACTAATTGTTATGCCCCCAACAGGAGGAAATACCGGTAGGCTTGACACTCCCCGCCCGCTTATGGACGGGGATTCCCAGATCTACGATCGGCCTTAAACCTTTGTGTCCTAATTTCTGAGTCTGTCAAAGATTAGGCAATATCTAAACCAGAATTCCGTCAAGACCAAGATTCCAGTCAGTTCACAAAAGACCCAGCGGGCTGATCTCCTTGGGCGTTTAGCAACAAGATTGGGAAGTGCCTTATCAAGTCCGTTTCTCCCCTGTTTCGCCTGGTTTCGGCGTGCCCCGCCGTACCGTCTTATTCTCAAGTTGTACTTTGCTGGGTTCACACACCAACTACTAATTGATGATTGGGTTTTTAAGGAGGATTTTCCCTACCCTCCGGGCATTACTACTTTAAGGTCATGCAGTGGCGGGTCTCTCTCCCGGTTGCGCCTCGGTTTTTCAGCCTGTACCCTATACTCACATCATACCAAAGTATACTAGGACTATCAAGTCAAAGCCGTCTGCCTAAGGACGGGGCTTTAAACCCAAATTTTCGATAAGAATAAACTATAATCAAAACACTATAGCATTTATCATAGCTATGAGGTACACAGGATTTTTTCCCTACTCCCTACTGCCTACTCCCGCACAACCCATAATGAAAGTACCTCACCCCATTGATAACTGCTATCTATGAACTTTGAAGACGCTCTGGAATTCGCCAATGCCTTAGTGTTTGCGAAATCGGGGAATCATCTCACTGATTTACAGCAAGCCTTAATTGAGGCATCTTGGTCCTGGAAGCGTCAGAGTTATGATACTATTTCTGAAATCTATGGCTATTCCCCGACTTACCTGAAACATGATGTCGGTCCTAAGCTGTGGAAACTTCTCTCAGAGGCTTTGGGGGAAAAAGTCAGTAAAAAAAACTTTCGCTCAGCCCTCGAACGACGGTGGCGCAGTGAACAGGAAACGATCTCCTCGAACCAACCGGTAACTCGACAGGAAACAGATGCCATTGGCCTAAGGCCACCCTACGGGAACGCAAAACCACGTCACGATTGGTCAGAAGCCGTTGATGTTCGTTTCTTTTATGGACGACAATCAGAACTAGCCCAGTTGCAGCAATGGATTCTGACAGAACACTGTCGGCTAGTTGCCTTGTTAGGGATGGGCGGCATGGGCAAAACCTCCCTCTCGATCAAGCTTGCCCAACAACTCCAACACCAGTTTGAGTTTGTTATTTGGCGCTCTCTACGTAATGCTCCTGACCTATCAGAGATTTTGACTCAGTTGCTGAGATTTCTATCCAATCAGCAAGACATTGATTTACCAGATACCACAGACGAGAAAATTTCCCGACTGCTGAATGATATACGCTCCCACCGCTGTTTGCTAGTTCTCGACAATATGGAAACAATTTTACAAGGGGGAGCTCAAAACAATGCTGCTGGACATTATCAAGCTGGATATGAAGAATACGGTAAACTGTTGAGACGCTGGGGGGAAACCTCCCATCAAAGCTGCTTAGTACTAACCTCTCGGGAGAAGCCTCAAGAAATTGGACTGCTAGAAGCAGAAGTGCTACCTGTTCGCTCCCTACAATTAAGTGGTTTAACAACTGCTGAAGGACAAGAAATTTTTAAAATTATCGGGTCTTTTGAAGGTGAAGAAAAGGAATGGAATAAATTAATTAATGGTTATTCTGGTAATCCCTTAGCTCTAAAAATTGTAGCGACAACAATTAATAAATTATTTGCCGGTAATATTGCAGATTTTTTAAGCCAAGATGCGATAATATTTGGCAATTTTAAAAATCTTTTATCTCAGCATTTTGCTCGATTAAGCGATCCAGAACGAACAGTTATTTTTTGGCTCGCCATCAATCGAGAAGAAGCTTCATTTACTGACTTACGATATGATATATTTCCCCCCGTACCACCCCAACAACTGATCGACACCCTGGAATCCTTGGAACAGCGATCGCTTGTGGAAAGAAAAGCATCTTTGTTTTGCCTACAACCAGTGGTGATGGAATACGTAACTGAACGCTTGGTTGAGCAAATCTGTGAAGAGGTTATTGCTGGTGTAACTGCCATTAATAACACTAATTACTGGGAAAAATCTCTATTTAGGACTCATGCTATCCTCAAAGCTCAGACCAAAGATTATCTTAGAAATACTCAAATTCGTCTCATTATAAAACCCATTGTAGAGCGTCTACAGATTGCTTTAACGGGTAAGGGTAACCTAGAAACCCATCTAAATCAGATTCTCGACACCCTTCGAGGCAAACCTGCCTTAGCCATTGGCTACGCTGGTGGAAATATTATTAATCTCCTTTGTCAACAGCAAATCTGTTTAAAAGGCTATGATTTTTCAAGAGTTACAATTTGGCAAGCTTATCTACAAGGGGTGGATTTACAAGATGTCAATTTCGCTCACTCCGATTTATCCAAGTCAGTATTTACTAAAACCTTAGGAGTAGTATTTGGGGTAGCGTTTAGTCCTGATGGTAAGCTTTTAGCGACTGGAGATGTGGAAGGTCAGTTGCGTTTATGGCAAGTGGAGAATGGTAAGCCAATTTTAATTTGCAAAGGTCATACTGGTTGGGTTTGGTCTGTTGTCTTTAGTCCTGATGGTAATACCCTAGCCAGTTGCAGTAGTGACAAAACTATTAAACTATGGAATGTCAGCACAGGTCAGTGTATTAAAACCTTAGAAGGCCATACCAGTTCTATATGGTCAGTAGCATTCAGTAGGGATGGTAAAACCCTAGCCAGTGGTAGTGATGAATCAACAGTAAGGCTTTGGGATGTAAACACTGGTGAATGCCGTCAGGTATGTCAGGGACACACCGGTCAAGTCCTGTCGGTGGCCTTTAGTGCAGATAGTAAAACCCTAGCCAGTGCTAGTGATGACCAGACAGTGAGACTGTGGGATTTTAGTACTGGTGAATGTCGCCAGATCTGTCATGGTCATACTAATCGGATTTGGTCTGTTAATTTTAGTCCCGATGGTGCGATGTTAGCCAGTGCAAGTGCTGACTTTACCATTAGATTGTGGGACCCATGCACAGGTGAATGTCTCAACATCTTAACTAACCATAGCGACAGAATACGGTCGGTGATGTTTAGTGCAGATGGGCAAACCCTAGTCAGTGGTAGTGATGACCAGACGGTGAGGCTGTGGAATGTCAGCACTGGTGAATGCCTGAACTACCTACAAGGACACACCAATTCTATATTTTCAGTGGCATTTAATCGGGATGGTCGAACCGTAGCTAGTGGCAGCAGTGACCAAACCGTACGTCTATGGAATAGCAACACAGGTAGATGTCTTAAAATTTTACAAGGATATACTAATTCAGTATTTTCAGCAGTATTCAGTCCCAATGGTGAACAATTAGCCAGTGCCAGTACTGACAACATGGTCAGGTTGTGGGATGTCAGTAATGATCACTGTTTAAAGAGACTGGAGGGACACACCGGTTGGGTGACTTCTGTGGCATTTCATCCCAATGGTGACATTCTCGCTAGCAGCAGCGCTGACCAAACCATACACTTGTGGTCAGTGAGTACAGGTCAATGCCTGAAAGTATTGTGTGGTCACTCCTATTGGGTGCAATCCGTTAGCTTTAGTCCTCTTGGTGAGACTCTTGCCAGTAGTGGTGATGACAAAACCATCCGCTTATGGGAGGTCAATACTGGTGAATGTTTTAAGATATTACGAGGTCACACCAGTTGGATTTGGTCTGTTACCTTCAGTCGAGACGGTCAAACCCTAGCCAGTGGTAGTGAAGACGAAACCATACGCTTATGGGATGTCAGGAGTAGTGAATGTCTCAAGGTTTTACAGGGTCACACTAGTCGGGTACAGTCGGTAGCGTTTAGTCCTGATTGCCAAACCCTAGTTAGCAGCAGTGGAGACCAAACTGTTCGGATTTGGGATGTTAGGACTGGGGAATGTGTCAGGATTTTACGGGGCCATAGTAAAGGTGTCTGGTCTGTCGCCTTTAGTCCTGATGGTGAGTTGATTGCCAGTGGTAGCTTAGATCAAACCGTAAGGCTTTGGCACGCAAGTACGGGTGACTATCTGAGAAGCTTACACGGTCACAGGAATTCAGTACGGTCATCGATTGGGTTTAGTCCTGTAAAACATCAAGATCACCAGGGTAGGTCTGATCAAGAACAGGTGAGCAGTTATTGGCTTACCTGTGGCAGTAATGATGGGACTATTAAAGTTTGGGATACTAACACAGGTCAGTGTATTAAAACCTTGATTCCTGATCGACCTTACCAAGGTATGAACATCACAGGGGTTACCGGTTTGACCCTAGCACAGAAGTCAGCACTGGAAGCCTTGGGGGCGCTGAGTTGATCTAGAGAAGATGGGAACGAAACACGAATTCAAATTGGGTGTCAGGGATTAGCTGACAGGATCCTTATTTATAAGAGCAAGTGCGGTAGCGACCGATGATTACCCATTGGGTTGTGGGAACTATACGGGTAACTGCCCAAGCTTGGAGGTTTTGTGGATAAGCCATAATGTAGCTATCTCTGTTGAACAATCGAGTAGTACCCAGCCCATGAACTCTGACGGCTCGGCGCTCTGAGTTTCCCTATCCTACCTTATCCCTCGGAAAATAAATTTATAAATTTTGTAAAAAAAATCATTGATGCCAGAATGGAGTAAAGTTGTTTACTGGTAGTAGGACAGTGGCTGAAGAATCAATACGGGTTTATCTATCTAAAGATAAAAAAAAGAACTTTAAAGCAGCTTGTGTTATGCAAGACAGGGACATGAGCGATGTTGTCAATGAATTAATTGACAAGTGGCTTGACCAAAATGGTGTATATATACATGGAGAAAAGGAGACATGAACAAATCCTGAAACCTTAGCAGGAAAAGGTTTACAGGCTTATGCGTTCCCGTAGCGTAGCCCTTCGGGCTAATCGCTTTTAGCGGAAGCTCCGCTTCCGGAGCGCAGCTTCGGGCTTTGCCGAATCGCATTTCAATGTCTGTTGTTTTATCTGATTTTGATGCCTGACTATAATCCTGTTAAGTCTGGCATTAAAACCATGCTGAGCCAGCATACTATGACAGAGAAAAGTAAAAGGCGCAAACACAGTCTACTATGGTATTCCTCGTGGGACTTAGCAGCGTTGGGTCTCTGGTAGGACTGAGGCTAGACCAACGCTCCGGCAAATGAAATTGCTGTGCCAACGACTAGGGATTGAGCACATTGTCTTGATGCAGTCGCTCATGAGGGAAACCACGGCAGTCGCTCATGGTTAGAAGTTACCGTAAGACAGGCTCGCCTT
>WTKN01000056.1 GCA_011524395.1 Moorena sp. SS36440bin_2 | reverse complement strand
CTCTACATTTATCGATTCTAAACTAGATTGATTTCTATTTGATGACACGCCCTAGGAAAATTTGTAAATTTTTGTTACAATACTTAAGTAGCAATGCTAAAGTTAAGCTGGTCACTGTTGACAAAGCAAATCTAAAGAAAATGTGAAATTAGCGTTGCTCAAGCAATGCAGCGAGGTAGCGCCGCCAAAGGGGGGAACCCCACTATGAGTGACTACCGGTACAGCCAAAGGGGTTTTTCCCCCCTCGCGCTTTGCATAAAGACATTAAAGAATGAATTTAGATGGTCTGGTTTTGGTAAATCCCCCGTTGCTTCCCTAATTTTCGGTGAAGTTGAGGGTTTTGTTCCCTGCCCCGGTGCCCTTGCAGTCGTCGAATTAAATTCGCCGCGAGTCGCACCGGCAAATTGGGGGGCTAGGGGGACGGAAATATACCTAGAAATCTGCCTTGCCATGTAAATTCTTCCATAGCAGTCGGTACATCCAAACAAGCAATCTCCAAACAACACAATTATGGTTCAAGCTAAACCTAATCCAAAATCACTAAAGCTCTCTCCTTCAGAGTCAGAGCAGATTATTCAATTCCACCACCCAGAAAAGTACCGCACTTCAGAGTGGTACACCGGTCATGGAGAAATCGCTGCTAGTGGAGACGGTCGCTCTTTTGAAATCTCTGCTACCTATGCGCTAAAGGCAACAGTTAAATTAGTAGACGGAGTTTTCAACCCTGCTAATCCCACCTTGGCCGAGGTTTACAGTCGTCGCGGTCGTTGTGTGGCAATTGTGGATCAGACCGTAGATGAGCTTTACGGAGCGTCAATTCGCCGCTACTTCGAGGAATATGAAATTCCTCTTAACTTGCAGCCCTGCCGCGCTTGGGAATCTGACAAAACTCCCGAAACTGTCCACCGCTTGCTGAAATTTTTAGGTAAAGATGGCTGCGACGTGTCCCGTAACGAACCCGTACTAGTAGTAGGCGGCGGTGTTCTCAGTGATGTAGCCGGACTTGCCTGCGCCCTGCAGCACCGACGCACTCCTTATATTATGGTCGGAACTACGGTTGTGGCTGCTATTGATGCTGGTCCATCCCCCCGCACTTGCACTAACGGTGCCCAATTCAAGAACAGCATTGGCTCCTATCATCCTCCAGTAATGACTTTGGTAGACCGCAGTTTCTTCCGTACTTTGGCGACAGGTCACGTGCGCAACGGTATGGCAGAAATTATTAAAATGGCAGTCACCGATGATCCGGTTCTGTTTGAGTTAATGGAACAATACGGTCCCCGCTTAGTAGAAACTCACTTTGCGACCATAGATGGCGATGAGGAACTCGCAGCGATCGCTGATACCATCATCTATCGGGCATTGTTTTCCTACATGAAGCATGAAGGAACAAATATGTTCGAGACTTACCAAGACCGTCCCCACGCTTATGGTCACACCTGGAGTCCTCGCTTTGAACCTGCTGCTAAATTAATGCACGGTCATTCTGTCACCATTGGCATGGCCTTCGGGGCAACTTTAGCTGCAGAGATGGGCTGGGTCAAACCAGAAGAACGCGATCGCATTATCGCTTTGTGTCGCTCTCTCGGTCTGTCTGTTTTCCACCCCATCCTAGAAGATATTGACCTGATGCTTGAAGGTCAGAAAAATATGCGGCGCAAGCGGGGAGAAGGGGGTTTGTGGGCTCCACTACCAACAGGAATTGGTTCCTGTGATTACGCTCAAGAAGTATCGTCAGGATTGCTACAACTAGCCATTGACAAGCATAAGGAATTATGTTCTTCTTTTCCTGATGATGGAAAAGGCACAGAAATGTACCTCAGCGACCTCGGCCTTGAATAAAAGGAGTAAAAATGACTAACCTACTACAAAGTCCCCCAACTCCAAGACCGGTAACTCCCTTAGGAATTTTAGTCCAACAGCTAGAAGGGATCGTGGAGATGGCCGAACAGGAGAAAGTGCCCGCTTCTTTGATGGCGTCTCTCCAACAAGCACTAGCCCTAGCCGCTGGAATCGACCCTTACCTTGAAGAATGTGCGACTCCAGAGTCTCCTGCTTTAGCGGCCTTAGCCCAGAAAACAGCAAGAGAAGATTGGAGCAAGCTTTTCTCAGATGAAGAAACCGTGCGCCAGTTGGAGCAAGAGATGCTCTCTGGGCATATTGAAGGACAAACCCTCAAGTTGTTTGTCTACATGACTAAGGCCAAGCGCATCCTAGAAGTCGGAATGTTTACTGGATATTCCGCTCTAGCCATGGCAGAAGCCTTGCCTGAAGATGGGGACTTGGTTGCCTGTGAAGTCGATCAATATGTGGCCGACTTTGCCCGTGCTTGTTTTGAAGCATCTCCCCACGGCAGCAAAATTAAAGTGGAAGTCGCTCCAGCTTTGGAAACCCTAGAAAAGTTGGCAGATGCCCAGGAATCCTTTGATTTGGTGTTTATTGATGCTGATAAGAAGGAATATGTCGATTATTTCAAGGTCTTGCTAGACAGGGATGTATTGACTCCTGGTGGCTTTATCTGTGTGGATAATACCCTTCTTCAGGGACAACCTTATTTACCCCCAGAGCAACAAACTGCCAATGGAAGTGCGATCGCTAAATTTAATCAGTTTGTAGCGAATGACCCCCGAGTGGAACAAGTGTTACTACCGTTGCGAGATGGTCTAACTATCATCCGACGCACCTAGATAAATTACGATCAGACAATACACAAAAGGCAATGAACAGTTCCATTGCCTTGTTCTTCCCCTCGTAACTAATGATTGCTTTACTAAAAAATATTGGCACCTTAACATTACTGTTAATTGCCTTACCTCTGAATGCCACTCTTGTCTTTATTTCCCTAGTAATCAATTGGATAACTTCCCCATTTCGCAGACGACGAATACCTGTTGAAGGTTCCAAAAACATCTTGATTACCGGGGGCAAAATGACCAAAGCCCTACAACTAGCTCGCTCTTTTCATAAGTCTGGGCACAATGTCTTTTTAGTTGAAACTCATAAATATTGGCTATCTGGTCACAGATTTTCTAATGCGGTTAAAGGGTTTTATACCGTACCAGCACCAGAAAAATATCCCAATGGTTATTCCCAAGCCTTACTAAAAATTGTTCAAAAAGAAAACATTGATGCCTTCATTCCCGTATCTAGTCCAGTAGCGAGTTATTATGATTCCGTAGCTGGAACGTTACTCTCCCCCTACTGCGAAGTCATCCACTTTTCTCCTGACATCACCCAGATGTTAGACGACAAATTTACATTGTGCGAGCAAGCCCGTTGTTTGGGATTATCAGCACCAAAATCTTTCCTAATTACCGATCCACAACAAATTCTAGATTTTGACTTCAAATCAGATGGGAGTCGGTATATTATCAAAAGTATTCGCTATGATTCAGTCTCTCGCTTGGACATGACCAAGTTTCCCTTTGAAGGAATGGAAGATTATGTCAAAAATCTTCCTATTACAAAGGACAACCCTTGGACAATGCAAGAGTTTATTACTGGTCAGGAGTATTGCACCCACAGTACAGTCCGCAAAGGAAAAATTAGACTTCACTGCTGTTCCCCATCGTCTCCTTTCCAAGTAAATTATCAGCATCTTGATAAACCGAATATATATTCATGGGTGGAGAAGTTTGTCAAAGAATTAAATTTGACAGGACAAATTTCCTTTGACTTCATTCAAACCGAAGACGGCACCGTCTATCCCATTGAATGTAATCCTCGCACCCATTCTGCTATCACCATGTTTTACAATCATCCAGGATTAGCAGATGCTTACCTAAAAGATAGTGAAGAGGAAAATCAAGTACCGATTGTGCCCCGCCCTGACAGTAAGCCAACTTACTGGCTCTATCATGAAATTTGGCGGCTGACTGAAATCAGATCATGGTCAGCTTTACAAGGGTGGATTCAAAAGATTGTCAAGGGTACAGATGCCATTTTTCAAGTCAACGATCCCTTGCCCTTCTTAACAGTACCCCATTGGCAAATTACCTTACTATTGTTAGAGAATTTACGTAAACTAAAAGGCTGGGTAAGGATTGATTTTAATATTGGTAAATTGGTAGAATTGGGTGGGGATTAAATAGCGTTCGGCTTAAGATTCGCCCTATCAAAAAAGTTAAGCAATATATGTTACCAAGTAACAGCACTTCGGAGAAGGAATCTACCCTCAATCATCCCACCATCGGTATCATCGGTTGCGGCAATATTGGAGGGCGACAAGCCGCTAATTTTCTAGCCCATGGCTACTCGGTCTATGTCTACGACATCAATGCACATGCCATGGCTCAGTTGCAGTCCCTAGGTGCGTGTATTGTCCAGAGTTGTGCTGAAGTTGCGACTTATTCGGAAATAATTTTTACCGCCCTACCTACTCCAGCCGATGTGATCACAGCCGTGCTAGAGAGTCCGCAGAATCTCTCTGAAGGATTGCGCTCCGGCAGTGTCTACATAGACCTTACCACCAACTCTCCCGAAACCATACTCAGACTTCATCAAGCCATGGAGCAACTGGGGGTTGAAATGTTAGATGCCCCCTTTAATGATTGCCCTGTAGGTGCCGAAAGCAAAGGTGATATGGGTTTAGCAATTATGGCCAGTGGCTCAAAAGTAATCTTCGAGCGAGTGCAGCCTATCCTGGAACTCATGGCTGATCGAGTTCTCTATTGTGGAGAGATTACTACGGGGACTAAATGCAAACTCATCCACAACGCAGTCAATGCGGTTGCAGTCCAAGCCGTGAGTGAAGGAATTACTTTAGGTTTAGCCCAAGGGATACCCCTAGAAATTATTTGGGATTCCCTGCGGTTTGGATCCTTTGGTCAGAATGCTGGGGACATTCACGGTTTACCCCACTATTGGTTTTCCCGGCGCTGTGATGACAGCTCTAAGCACCCAGCCTTTACGGTTAAACTACTGCATAAAGATTTGCGGATTGCTCTAGGCATGGCTAATCAGAGTAATATCTCTGTTAACCACTTAAGCTTAACAGTCAAAGACTATGAAGAAGCAGAGCAACGGGGTTGGTCTAACTACGCTACCACCAAAGTCCGCTGCCTGCAAGAAGAGCGAGCTGGAGTGATCGCTAAAGGTGCTCTACCTGTAATCTCCAGTGACACCCAACCGCAACCCCAGTCTAACCCCACGGGGACAGAGGATTCTCCGATCAAAAAAGGGATATTCTCTGTGTTTGCTGTGTTAGTCCTAGTGCTAGGAAGCAATCTTTTTCAATTAGGATTACACTGGCTATTGCGCAGCCCAAATTAATAGTAATTATTTCAATAATAATTAAAAATATAACAATATAGCAAGCTTGATAAGCATCTGTAAATGCTAGCTATAGCTCTATTTATATTGCCGCTATGACCCGTTTATATACTCACCAAAGGGCAAATTTTTCCGATTTCTCTAACTGAGTGTTTTTTAGTAATTGCTCTAGGCTTCTTTAGTCAGATCCTAGGTATAAGACTTTAGACTTATTTCCTTAAACAGTTATCTGCTGGGTTTGCTAGCCTACTACTTTTGCTTATTCCAGCTCTTAGGGTTATGGGTATAAGATTGGGTGATATTATCATAAAATATTAGACTTTGGTAAGTTTTTTATTAATTTTATGCACAATGTATTTGCCACTCTCTAGTAGATCTGCGATTAAATATGCAGTTTAGGATTCTAGTTAATTTAGTCTTAATTATTCAATTAAATCTAAATTTTTATTATAAACATAGCTAAGTAAAATTTAGGTTATCAATGATATAATATTTTATTTAAAAAATATCAATATTTTAGAATCATTTTTTTATATTATTTGAGCGATAAAGTAGTAATTTAATATAAGATATATAGTGTACAAATTTAGTTTTACTTTAATTTTTCAATAAAAGGTAAAAAATGAACACAATTACACCACTAGATGTCCCTTCTGCTATCAAAAAACGACGCTCGATCAGAGTTTTTAAGCCTGACCCGATCGAGCCCGCACTAATAGAGCAGCTTATTAATCTTACAGTTGCTGCTCCTAGTGCTTCCAATGTACAACCATGGCGAATTGTTGTAGTCCAAAATCCGGACAAAAAAGCAGCATTGGCAAAAGCTTATCCTGATGCAGATGACGTTACTGAATTTAATCCTAAGCTTTACAGCCGTCAAGAAATTATTGCTAGTGCGCCAATAAGCTTTGTTTTTACTGCAGATATCAACAGCTGGAAAAAAGCACCAGACATTTTAGAGGAAGCCAAGGATAATGGGACATACTCTGACCAGGTGGTAGAGTACATGCTGGAAAAAGGTATCCCTGCATTAGTGGAACAACTAGGAGATAAAGCTCGCGAATGGGCAGTTCAAGATACCATGGTTGCAGCGACCCATTTAGTTCTGGCAGCAGAAAGTTTGGGTTTGTCAACCTGTATGATCAATCACCCTTTAGAGGACAAAGTCAAAGAGGTGATTGGAGTTAACAATATGCCTGACATCGCTATCGTTGTGCTTGTGGCTGTAGGTTATGCAGCGGAATCAAGAAAAAATATAGGCCGTTTACCCTTGTCAAGCAATGTGTTTATAGATACTTTTGGTAACCCAATCCATTAAAATTACACCACAACTTTTTCAAAACCTCTAACTATAAGTAGGATAGTCGTTTTTACTGGGTGCATCTCAACCTTTTAAATCTATAACTCAGAGAATAAGAGGTAACAATAGTTGTGTTTTAGCCTTCAATAGTGATATTTTTTTTACTTTGAAATTTATGGATTTTATGGTTAGTTAATCAACTAAATAAGTAGTCAGACAAAAGTAAAATTAACTGTTGAAATAGAGAGCAGCGATGTAGAGGTGCGACCCGTGGCGAATTTAATTCTTAATGGTAATAACGCACCATTACGGTCTTGGGGCTCCTCATGAGCGACTGCCGTGGTTTCCACGGGGCTTTCAAGCTGCGGAACCTGCGTCCGCAGCTTGAAAGCCCCTCCCCATGAGCGACTGCATCAAGAAGTGAGGTTTATTTTTTTCCAGTTACTTGGTAAGCACAGTTAATTTCAGATAGTAAGCTATTTAGTTAATTTACTATTTTTTTATTTTACTATCGGCAATAACAGCATAATTTTTAACTATCAATTAAAATTGATACTATCCATTAGATAGCTCAATTTGTTAATATTTATGCTATAAATCCTGATTTAAATAACTCTATATAATAACATGACTGCTCAAGGTAGATTATCACGGATACAGTACCTTTCTTCATTTCCAATAGATTCCTTAGCGGCCTTAATAGGTAGCCTAATCTGTCTGTCTTTATCACCAATTTTTATACGTTTAAGTGAATTAGAAATAGGACCAAATGCTACGGCATTTAATCGTTTCTGGATTGCGGCTGTTGCCTTTGGACTACTGAATAGCTGGTTAAATGGGGGTCACCAAAAGCAGGATGCTGAACCTGAAGCACATAAAACTCCTCTGGGAACAGAAACAAGGCTACTGATTGCAGATGGTTTGCTGTTAGCGATGGGTACAGTATGTTGGACTTGGTCTCTAACCCAGACGAGCGTTGCTAACTCTAGCATTATCCATAATTTGATTCCAATATTTGCTATCTTAGGAGGGTGGCTAGCATTTGGTAAGCTCTTTGACCGTCGATTTATCGTGGGTATGTTTGTTGCGATCGCAGGAGTAACCTTACTAGAAATAAATGAGCTGCTCTCATTTAGAATAGGTTCACAAATAGTAGGGGATTTAGCAGCGTTAGTCTCAGCAATATTTTTTGGGGTACACCCATTAATAGCTGAGCAACTTCGCACTAAGTTTAACTCTGTGACGATTATGACTTGGTCTTCAACAACTAGCTGTATATTGCTATTACCTGTTACGGTTTTTGGTAAAGAGCAACTTTTTCCAAGTTCCTTAACTGGGTGGTTTTCAGTCATCGCCCTAGCCGTCGTTGGTCAAATGTTGGGTATAGGGCTTTGGACTTATTGCCTCAAAAAAATATCTTCAGGGTTTGCTAGCCTAGTTGGGTTGATTATTCCTGTTTTCAGTGCTTTGGAAGGTTGGGCGATTTTATCAGAGCCTATTACTTTTTTAGCTTTAGTCAGTTTTGTGGTGATATTAGTAGGAATGTATATGGCGATTTCTAGCCGATCGGCTATTCAATCCCCCATTGAATCGGCTAATAGTTAAGTTTAACTACTGCATTTATCAAAATTTGATATTATCAACATTGCAGGTAAGCTATCAGTTAATGCGCTACGCGAACAGCTATCAGCTCTTAGCTCTCAACTTATGCGCGACATGGACTCTTGGCCTTTGGCCATGCTAAGGGAACCGTTTTTGAATAAAATAAGCACCTCAAGCAGCGTGAGCTTTAGGCTCACGGCTGACCACTGAAAGCTGACCGCTGAATGCTTATCATCGAAGTATTAACATTAAACATTTCTGGTGCCATATAATCAAATGAGCAGAGATATAGTCAATAAGATTAACCATCCCTAGCAATCGCTCATTAACCCCTAAACAAACATAATGGCTAAACAAGTTGGGATTGCACTCACGTTTATCATTTTCCTGCTGTTATTTACAGCAGTGGGAATTTACTCGGCAACCCGCAAACAAAATACCACCAGCGATTATTTACTGGCTAGTCGAAATGTCAACCCTTGGCTGACAGCACTATCAGCAATGGCAACAGGTCAAAGTGGTTTATTATTCATAGGTCAAGTGGGTTTTGCCTACAAAATAGGGATTTCCTCCCTGTGGCTGACGATTGGTTGGGCAATTGGGGACTATCTTGCTTGGTATTTTATTTTCAAACGGTTGAGACAGCTTTCTGAGGAAACCGCTTCAGATACTGTATCCTCCTTTCTGAGTCAAAATATGAAAGGCTCCCGTTTTATTGCTATTATCTCTGCTATAATTATTATTGTATTTCTAGGTTCCTACGCCGCAGCCCAACTGGTAGCAGGAAGCAAAGCACTCAATGCTGTGTTCGGATGGAACTATAATTTAGGCATCATTATAGGAGCAGTAATTGTCGTCATTTACTGCTTTTCCGGGGGAATTCGCGCCTCAATTTGGACCGATGCTCTACAAGCAATAATCATGATCGGTTCCTTGTTAGTCTTGTTAGTGGTGGCGGTTGCGAGTTGTGGTGGAACCGGTCAACTGTGGCAATCTTTGGCAGGCATTGATCCAGCTTTAATCAAGTTGAATTCTTCTCAGCAACCGTGGGGATTTGCGCCTTTCTTTATTGGTTGGATAGTAGCTGGTTTTGGTGTGGTGGGACAACCCCACATTATGGTGCGCGCTATGGCGATTGACTCAGCCGACAATATTGCTTTTGCCAGAAATCTCAAAGCTGCTTTGGGTTTATTAACCTCGATATCGGCTATGGGTATTGGCTTAACAGGGCGAGTGCTGATGCCGGATTTGTTGGCTTCGGGGGATCCAGAATTGGCACTTCCTTACCTATCTTTGAAATTGTTACCAGTAGTTTTAGTGGGATTGATGCTTGCTGGGCTGTTTTCTGCCACTATGTCCACAGCAGATTCTCAAATACTCTCTTGTTCAGCTGCCCTAACCCAAGATATTTTTCCAGCTGCAGCTAAATCTTACAAATTCGCAAAGGTAGGAACCCTAACTGTAACAGCAGTAGTTTTGGGGATAGCCCTAGTTGGAAATAACAATGTCTTTGCTTTAGTGACTTTTTCTTGGTCAGCCCTAGCTTCAGGTTTGGGACCTTTATTAATCTTGAGAGTTTGGCAGCGACCAGTAAATCTCATCACAGCGATCGCAATGATGGCAATTGGGATTACTACAGCTTTGATTTGGAATTTAGGACTTGATTTGTCCAGTGCTATTTATGAAGTGCTTCCAGGCATGGCTACAAGCATGGCAGTCTATGGAATTGCTCAGTTTTTTAAACATCCTAAATGATTCTGTTTTTAGTTGTTTAGTTTAGTTCTTTATAAGAGGAGATTAGTTATGTCAGTACTTCGCATTCTTCATTTAGTTGGGTCTGCAGACAATGAATTTTACTGCGATTTGTCACGGCTCTACGCCCAAGACTGTATTGCCGCAACGATAAATCCTTCCCTGTACGAATTTAATATTGCCTACATCACCCCCGATCGCCAGTGGCGGTTTCCCCAATCCCTCAGTAGCGAAGACATCGCCGCAGCTAAACCGATGTCCATCTCTGAGGCTGTAAAGTTCATAACAGCACAAAGTATTGACCTAGTGCTGCCACAAATGTTTTGCATCCCTGGCATGACTGAATACCGTGCCCTATTGGACTTGCTTAATATTCCCTATGTGGGCAATACCCCAGATTTGATGGCACTAACTGCCCATAAAGCCAGAGCTAAAGCGATTGTGGCAGCAGCAGGAGTTAAAGTACCTTTTGGAGAACTACTTCGTAGGGGAGACATTCCCACCATTCAGCCGCCAGTAGTGATTAAACCTGCTAGTTCTGACAATTCTTGTGGGGTAGTTCTAGTCAAAAATGTCGCTGACTATGACGCTGCCCTGAAAACAGCGTTTGAACATTCAGATGAGGTTTTAGTGGAAGAGTACATCGAACTAGGTCGGGAAGTTAGATGTGGAATCGTTGTCAAAGACGGTGAGCTCGTGGGTTTACCCCTGGAAGAGTATCTGGTGAATCCCCAGAATCACCCGATTCGCAACTATGAGGATAAACTAAAACGAACAGAAAATGGCGACTTGAGTTTGACTGCTAAGGATGGTATTAAGGCTTGGATGCTAGACCCTAAGGACCCTGTAACTAAGCCAGTTCAAGAAGTAGCCAAGATGTGTCATCAAGCGTTGGGCTGTCGCCACTACAGTCTTTTTGACTTCCGTATCGACCCACAAGGGCAACCTTGGTTTCTAGAAGCAGGGTTGTATTGTTCTTTTTCTGCTAAAAGTGTGATTGCTTCTATGGCGAAAGCATTGGGGATATCTGTAAATGATTTGTTGATGACAGCGATTGATGAAACGTTAATTAATAAGGCTGCGTAAAGGAAATAGGCAACGACGTTGCTGATCCAAAGAATGGATATGAGTGGGGTGGGCATGTTGCCCGCGCGAAAAGCTCGCCGAACGGGCAAGATGCCCATTCCACAAAATTGTTCAAATTATTCAATTATTAAACAGCGCCGGGAGCCAATGAGTGTCAAACGGTTATGAGTAATCATTCTAAGTTAAGTGACATACTCCCGACGTTGCCCTAACGGGACAACGCGGGCTTCTTGCCAACACC
>WTKN01000151.1 GCA_011524395.1 Moorena sp. SS36440bin_2 | reverse complement strand
TTGGGGGATTTAGGGGGCTTTAATAAAACCAGATGATCGCGCATTCATTCCTTAATTCAGCAACGCCTTCCTGATAGCAGTCGAAGTAAAGGTTAAGACATATTTCTGTTCCCTTTAACAAAATACTATGTCATAAACTATACTTCTGTTGCTATCAAACCCTCTTTAGTATTGCCTTTTGCCTTTTGCCTTCTGCCTTAAAAGTTGATTTACTGTTGCTCCTCAATTCCCTCACAGAGTGTTTTGTCTTCTTGGTTGAGTTTCGGATTATTGTTCAGATAATTACTGATCTGATCACAACCACGCTTCAGTAGGGAATTTACATCGTTTAACTGACTGTAATCTAAATTCCAAATACTCACCCGATTCGCTGCATTAATCGAGACTAGGGTTTTACCGTCTGGACTGAAATTCACAGACTCCACACGTTCAGAACCCTGAGTTAAAATTGCGATTAAAAGTCCATTGGGATTCCATAATTTAACTGTTCCGTCTGCACTAGCAGAAGCAATCATATTTTCCTTGGGGTGGAAACTGACATCATGAACAGTTTTTGTATGCCCTACTCTTTGTTTATACTCGAATTGCTGCCAAGAGATGTCTTTACGACTCCAGATTATCATAAAACCACGGGCAGCACCTGCCACAATCCGCTCACCATTGGGGCTGAAACTAAGGGAGGACAACTTGCTAGGCCCAGTCAGGGTAGTCATTAGAGTGCCGTCCTGCTTCCAGAGTTTAACCGTCTTGTCATCACTGGCAGAGGCAATTAACTTACCATCGGGACTGAAACTGACGCGATTAATGGCTTCTGTATGTCCTTTATCTCCCGCTAAAGTACGTAGAAATTTCCCTTCCCTGGTCCAGAGTTTCACTGTGCTATCCTCACTCGTAGAGGCAATGATTTGACTATCAGGACTGAAACTAACGCTATAAACTGGAGCGCTATGCCCCTCTAGAGTATGTAGCAGTTTCCCCTGGCCATTCCAGAGTTTAACCGTCTTGTCATCACTGGCGGTCGCAATTAACTGACCATCGGGGCTGAAATCAACCCCCTTCACAAAACCTTGATGTCCCTTGAGGGTGAGTTCCCTAATATGTTTCTCCGGGTTCCAGAGTTTTACCGTTTTATCATCTCGACTACCAGAGGCAATTATCTCACCATCCGGGCTAAAACTAGCACCATAACCATAGACTGTATAGGTAGGTTGGAAAACCTTAGGCAAGGTTTGGTCAAGACTCCAAAGTTTGACAGTGAAATCAACACTAGCTGAGGCTAGCATCTTACTGTCAGGAGTGAAACTAACCTGATTGACAATATCTTTATGACCAGGAAGGGTTAGAATTGGTGTACCCTTACTAGTCCAAAGTTTTATTTTTCCGTCACTACTCCCTGAAGCAATCCACTTACCATCAGGACTAAAGCTGACGCTGTTGATCGCATCATCATGTCCTTCTAAGGTTTTCTCTAACCTTCCATCAAGGTTCCAAAGGTTCACGGTCTGATCATCACTAGCTGAAGCAATGGTCTGACTATCCGGGCTAAAAATTACACTCCAAACAGGTTTGTCATGCCCGGTCAAGGTTTTAATTAACCTTCCATCACTACTCCAGAGTTTGACCGTGTTGTCCTTACTGGCGGAAGCAATGAACTCTCCGTCATTGCTAAAACTAACGCTCAAAACAGCATCCTGATGTCCTCTCAAGGTTTTGAGCAAAGTCCCATCATGGTTCCAGAGGTTGACCGTTTGATCACCACTGGCTGACGCAATGGTCTGGCCATCCGGGCTAAAACTTACCCACTTTACCCCCTTATCATGTCCAGTCAAAGTTTTAATTAAGGTGCCATCCCGACCCCAGAGTTTAACAGTTTTGTCTTTACTGGCTGAGGCAATTATTTGATTATCAGGGCTAAAACTGACGCACCACACTCTTTCCTTATGTCCTTCTAAGTTCTTCAGTAATTGGCCATCACGACTCCAGAGTTTAATGGTTTTATCAGAGCTAGCTGAAGCAATGAGCTGATTATCTGGACTGACACTAACACTCAAAACACTACCTTGATGTCCATCTAAACGATTGCGTTCTTGGGTTAAGTGGACTGCTTGCCAGAGGTTAGATAAAGTCTCTTTTCCAAGTTCTAATTTGGCTATTTTATGGTTTAATTCTTTCCCTCCATTGATGCCAATTAAAAGGGCATCAAGCTGATTTTTATTCACAAGAAGAGAGAGTTGATAGTTAGCATTGAGTTTAGCAAGGGTCGCCCGTTTTTTGTGAAATTCTGCCGATTGCCACAGCCCCATTGCGATAACCGCTAGTATAGTCATCACCACGCTCAATCCCCCTAACCCCATCACCAAGCGTTTCCGAAGCCGTTGTCGCTTCTCTCGCTCTTTTTCTAGTTCTGCTCTCATGTCAGCCCCTTGTCGTTGTCGAATGAAATCGACCAAATAATCATGGACTAATTGATAGCGATCGCTATAAATCTCTCGCAACAGCAGCACTAAGCCAGATTTAACAAAAATTTCCAACACTAAATCTAATCGTTCTAGCTCTGTATCTACATCAGCGGCCAAGGCTTTTAATTCTTTTTCCAAATCATGGCGAGTTTTCAGAGGCCGGGTGTTGTTTTCATCCGTTAGCAAGTACAATACTAATTCAGCCGCCCGTTTGTTCTCAGCACCACAGGCTTCCACTATTTCTTCTAAGTATTCGTTGACTAATTCAGCTTTTGGGTTATCTCCTAGGTGTTGATACTGTTCTAGGGTGGTAATTTTGTTTCGTTCCAGTTGCGCCCCTACCACTTGCAACTCAATTGGTCGAATTTCCCCTAATTCTTTCCCTAAATCTTCCACTAATTTATCAATCAGTGCTTGGTCTAAGGGAAACTGAGTTTGCTCCGTTAAGCCTTCAAGATATAATTTGGCATTTAGTGGGGTAAGATTACCCAAGTCAAACAGAATACTCTTATCTAAAATATTGTTATTAATAACCTCTAAATCAATTCCGAACTTCTTAAATTCCAACAGGCAATGTAAATAATCGTCTCGCATAGACAAAATTACATTCACATACGGAATATTCAGACAGTCTCGCAAAAATTCATAAAAACTTTGCCTCTGGTTGAGGTCTGAGCAAACGGATAAAAACTCCTCAAACTGGTCAAATATTAAAACAGTAAGCAAATTTTGCCTACTATTGTTGTGCAACTGCTCAAGAATGAGGGCGGTGGAATCAAGGTTAGTAGGCACAGATGCTACATTTAGTCTCTTCTCCAGAGTGTTTGTTAATAATCTGCCTAGTGCTTGAATCCAATTCCTATAAACTCGCTGCAAAACCGGTAATACCCGACGGGTATTAATGGTTTGCCGTTCTAATGCTGGTATTAATCCCGCCTCAATCATTGAGCTTTTCCCCGCCCCCGACTGTCCATGAATCACAGTTAGTCTAGAGCGCTCCTGTTCCATGCGCTCAATCAGACGATTAACATGGTGTTCCCTGCCAGAAGCGGCAATTTCTGGCGCTATCCTTTCTGAGCACTCAAGGGTTGCTAAAACTGGGTTAGTGATCTGCTCCTTAGGCTGCAATCGACCAGCACCAATGAATGCCCGAAACCCAAACCGGCTCTCAATCCCCTGTTGGTCTTGTTTAATCTCAAAGGCCTTGAGATAGTCCCCTTGTTGGCAATAGGCCTGATGTAATTCCTTCAAGATACCAATATAAAGTTCTGGATCGTAGTGGGGTTTGGTTTCTGCTCTAGCGGTTTCTAAGTTATAAAGTGCTGCTTGTAATTGACCTACATGTTTTTGCGATCGCATAGTCCCAAGCAGTGCTCGCCCCAAGGAAAATAAATACCAACCCTGGGCAAAAGACTTTTGCCAGTCTAAAAAAGTTTCTTGTTCCGGTGAGGGATTGACTATCTTAGCTGATGCCGTTGAACTCAGAAAAAGCGCTTGTTTGGAATACTCTTGCGCTTTTTTAAAGGCTGATTTGGCTAGGGCTACTTCAGCCAAAAAGCCATAAGCTCGTGCCATTCTGAACGGATCAGAATAGGTTTGATGGAGCCCCAAGGCTTTGTGGGCAACTTTCTCTAACTCCTCCCAATTTGACTGGTCCCGAAGTACCTCTGCCCAAAAATTAATATATTTGGCAGCTAAGTCGAGGCGGTTAGCCTGCTCAAGACCCTCAACCGATTCCTGAAAATAAACTTTTGCTTGTTCACAACCTTGCTTCTTCTCAGCTTGATGCCACAGTGCATAACCGGCCCACCACAAGCCTAAACAGACTAGTACATGGCCACGGCGTTCCCGGTTATCGGTTTGTTTCCACAGAGCTAAACTGCGCTCATAATGCTGTCGAGACTCTTGTTTAGAATTATCGGCCACTCGACCCAGCACAAATTCCAAACTGGCTTCTAACTCAGGGGCTAAGGCCACTCCCTGCTTTTGCAGCTCCTGTCGTGCTGACTGTAATTCAACATAGGATGCAGAGCCTTTGTTTAAATTCAGATTACTACTGTGCAAAAACTCAGTTTCACGGGATTCTACCACCTTGGCAAACACCTGATCAGTGGTTTGCTCAATAAACTGAATTAATTGAGCGCTGCTAATCACAAACTCAACACAGCTTGACCAACTGTGGAAATCTGGCACTGACCGAATTAGCATTTGCAGCAACTTATCCGTCACCCACAACACCAGTGGAAACTGAAAGTTCCGAAACTCTTCCCGGATCTGGTTGGTTGCTGTCAGCACTTCCTCAATGGACCTTACTGAGTCTATCCCAGATACCATCAACGCCTTTGGCTGTTCCGGACCTAGCTCTTGCACAATAGTGGTATAGAGAGTTTTAACGGATTGCTCTAAGACCAGCTCCGTGATCGGAATAGAACATTGCTCCTGCAACTGCTCACTAATTTGTCTCCTCAATACCCCATAGTTACCAACCGCCAAAATCAAGGAAAATTCTTCCTGAGAAAACGTAATTAGTCGGATTAGTTCTCTGAGGGAATTTTGGTTGTGATTTGGGGTTTTATCTAGCATTAGTTAGACTATTTTTAATTTTGTGAGGTACAGAATTATGGGTTTTAGGGAACAGGGAGCAGGGAGCAGGGAGCAGGGAGCAGGGAGCAGGGAACAGGCAAGAGGCAAGAGGCAAGAGGCAAGAGGCAAGAGGTAAAAAAATCTTGTGTACCTCATTATAATGATATACTAGTTATAGTATTTATCAATTCGGTGAGATAAATTTTAGGGAGTAGGGAGCAGGGAGTAGTGGTAAGAGTTTTTTTAGTAGATAAAACGGGGGCGCATAAGGGACGGAGTGGCAAAAAAATGTACCTCATGAGCATGATTTTTTATCCCTTAATTCACGCCCTTGAACCGGACAGGGAGCGGCTGATAGCTGACTGCTGATAGCTGATGGCTGAACGCGCACGCGTGCGCGTAGCGCATTAGCTGACTCTCTGTTCCTTGTTCCCTACTCCCTGTTGCCTGTTGCCTGTTGCCTGTTGCCTGTTCCCTGTTCCCTGTTCCCTACAACTGCCGCGAAGTCTAGTTTCGATTCAACTCTTTGGCATCAGCTAACACGGGATTGATATCATACCAACATCCGTGACCATTACAATACTCAAATACAAACAAACTCTTCAACAGAATTTGGTATTCCTCCTCACCCCTGACAGTTTTGTGTTCAGCCACATGTCTGAGTAATTCCCACTCATCTGGTGTAATTGCCCTACTCAATTCATTGCGACGCTGACTAATCACACTGTCTAGCAAGTTACCAGATAAAGGCGGTTCGTCTTTCCTGAGGCAGTTCCGGAGCAGCACCAGCAAATTCCTGACATGACCCCCACTAACTAGACACAGCCGATCCAATGTCTGTGGGCTATCAAACACTTTTGTAATTAAACCGATCCGTTGCTCTGGCTCCACATCTGGGAAGGCTCTGGCTAAGATCATCTCTCGCAGCAAAGCAATTCCAGCATCACTGGGACTACCATCTTGTTCTTGTACCCTTACCATCGGTAACAGTAGGTGCTCACAACCAAACCGATTTCTGAGGTTTTCTTGGTCATTAGAAAATGCCAAAATCAGGGGAATGGTGTAGACCACATGGCATTTGAGTTGATTAAGATACTCCCCCTGGTCTACAAACAAATATTCTGGCTGATTGCGTTGCCCTGACTTAGGTTTATTATGGATCCGGTCAAGATTATCCACAATCACCACTAGTCCAGCTTTACCCTGCTGTTGCAGCTGCTGTTGAGCTGGTTCAATCAGTTCTGTATTAATCGCTTCTACAATATTGTTGACCCGTGGCTCTAGATGTTGTCGCAATAGGGAGCGAATGTCCTTAGAATTCTTAGCTTTCGTAGTAATTTCCCCAATCCCAAAGGCTAGGGAATACTCGTCCTCTTGTGAGCTGAAGCCAATCTCAGGGGGCGTTGTAAGCCCTAAACCAGGAACCTGAAACTCAGGAACGTTGACTTTTAACCCGGTCACCTCGGAGTTTAACAACTTAGCCGCCCCTTGCACTAAGGCTTGGAAGCGGGTAGGTTGGAGTTTAATTTTAGCTTGCTCCAGACTTTGAATCACCTGACGAGCAATGGTCAGCAAAATATCACTGATCTCTACATCTGCGAGATCCAAGTCATTAGAGGACTCAAAATAAACCACATGATATCCCTGTTGTTCTAATTCCCGTTTCAATCGCGATAACTCCGTAGACTTGCCACAGCCCATGTGTCCGGTAAACAACTGACAGGTCGGCTCGTCTTCTGAGAAGGTAATGGTGCGTCTGAGTTCTCCAATAATATTGCTGCCCCGCACCTCGGAAAAATCAATGTAATATTGTTGGTCTTCAGCCTTGCCCAGATTCAGGGTTTTACTGGGATTACAGACCCGAAAAAATCTGCTGAAATTCACTGTCATTAAAATTCCCCCCGGTAGACAAATTGACTATAGTCAGATGGCACCCCGATATCTGCCAGATCGACATCGCTGACAACTAGAGGCTGCAAACGGATATACAGCCTCTATATAATTTATCGACTTAATAGCTACACATTATGCAATTGACATTTTCCGTTCATCGCAACAAAATGTAATATTATTCCCAATCCTGATGCTATATGATGCAGTAGCGCCGCAGAAAGTTGCCTGAAATGTCATAAATGCTATCCTCCCTTAACACTCCCTACTTCTAGTGTGGCTCATCAGTCAGACTTTAGCAGTACCCGATCGGGTACCTTGGTTTTAGGGAATAGGGAGCAGGGAGCAGGGAATAGGGAATAGGGAGTAGGGAGTAGGGAGCAGGGAGCAGGGAGTAGGGAGTAGGGAGTAGGGAGTAGGGAGTAGGGAGTAGGGAAGAGGGAAGAGGGAAAAAATCTTGTGTACCTGATTAGGATAGAAAACGCGATCTTTTGGGCAATCCTTGCCATTTATCCTACCGAGTATTTTTAATGGTAATTTTGGAGATGATAAATGCTTTTTATTTCCAGATTAAATTAGCGTTTAACCTAGGAAATATTAATCCTTAAACGCTATGAATATATTACCATTAAATGATCAATTTCAATGCTTAACAGATGCACCAAAAGTATCCAAAGCTAGTGTAATTGTGCTGGGGAGGCGACAAGTCGCCCCCCAGATAAAAAACACTAAAAACGATTCATAAAACTAAAATAATTAACAGATTTTATAGAAAATAAAAAAAGTAAATATGCCCTTTTAAAAAGCGATGCATCAAGACAATTAAAAATATTTAACAAAAAAAATAGTGAAAGAAGTTTCTTCCACCCTTAAAACCATGCAATAATTTAAATAAAAAATCTCCCAATTTTTTAAGGTGCGCTTGACCTTGGCAAGGTCAAGCGCACCTTAAGTAAATTATCGGCTGAAATTATTACTTAGTAATGATTTCAGTTTGCATGTCAGACGTCCCTACTTTTCGAGCTTAACCGTGAGGTTACCGTTCTTGTTAACCACTTTACAAGTGGTGGTTTTGCCAGTTCGTTCCAGTTCCAAGTCTAGCACTGTTGAACCAATCTGCAAGTTAGAGACTGTGAGTTTATTGATCAAATCTGGTAAAGTTGGTTGGGAAATCGTTAAAGTATTGTTGTGAGCATCCGGTTCCAAATTCACCATGACTTGCAGCAGTTGGAAAATGCCGCCAGTTGCCCAGGCTTGGAGAGGACAAGCTTCTGGATGCTTCTGCAGAGAGCTCTGCCAAGTACACTGGTAATCAGTGAAGAGTTCTGGAGGACGATGGTCGAGTTGATTAAATGTCGATTTAACCATGCCTTCGGCAATTTGTAAGGCCTTACCGACATGATTTTGCTTACGCAATCCTACCGCAATAAAGGAATTGTCGTGGGGCCAAACTGATCCGTTATGATAGCTGATCGGGCTGTAAGCGTCGGATTTATTACTGACGGTACGAATCCCGTAACCATTGAACATATCTTTTTCTAACAGCCGCTCTGCTACAAGATTTGCTTTTTCTTGGCAATCAAAAATGTCCAAATACAAGCAATGACCAGGACTGGAGGTTATCTTTTTTAGCGGTATTTCTTTTCCATCTAGTCCTAAGGCACAGAAGTTTAGGTCGTTTATCCAAAAATCCTGATTGAAGCGTTTCTTGAGTTTCTCGGCTTCGTTTTTCCAACGCTGGGCGAAACTATCTTCATTCTTGATCTCGGCCAGACGGCTGAGTTTGATTTTAGCAGCATAGACATAAGCTTGGACTTCGCATAATGTGATCGGTCCGTTTGGTAGCTTAGTACCATCATCCATGAGCAAGGCATCACCGGAATCCCTCCACCCTTGATTAGCCAAACCATCTCCGGGGTTCCCCCGATAACGGAGATAGCCTTTAGGATTACGATCAGATTTCTCAATTTGACCATCAATCCACTTCATGGCAGCCAAAGCATTGAGCCAGAGGTTGTCTAGGGTAGCTGTGTCCTTGGTCCAAGCATAGTACTCGGCATAGAGGATTAGCCAGAGTGGGGTAGCATCAACTGTACCGTAGTAGGGAGTGTGAGTAATTTCCTTCAAGCGAGCCAATTCCCCACGGCGGAGTTCATGCAAAATCTTACCTGGTTCTTCCTGCCGCCATAGGTCCTTCTTTGTGCCTTGGTACTGGGCTAAAATTTCCAGAGTCCCTTTGGCGATGGTAGGGTCAAGGATTAAGGTTTGTAAGGCAGCAATTAAGGAATCTCGGCCAAACAAGGTGGAAAACCGAGGTATTCCTGCGGAAAGAAATGTTTTGCCCTCAAGGGTCTGCCTTAGTAAAAAGATGTCTTGTTTTGCCCGATCAATCACTTGCTGAACGATTTTATTATCGCACTCAATCTTAGTTACCCCTTCAGACCATTTCTCCTTTTGGTCTTCGTTAGCATTCTTAGCTTGTTCAAGGGTGGTTGGACTTTTATCTGTAGTGATTGGCCGATCATCGTGGGTGACCAGTTCCAGTCGATAGCGTAAGGTTTTAGTAGCGTCAGGGTTTACGATTTTCTTATCGTCAGCGTTGGTTTTAGTACCGTGAGGCTTAAGGGACAACTCCCAAACCGCTGTTTTCTGTTTGTAGATGTATTGGAGACAGTCGTCCTTGTTTCCGTCACAGTCGTCCATCAAGTGGATCTGAGATTCAATCACGCATTTATCCGCCTGGGAGTTATCCGCCTCGGAGATATCTGCCTGGGATTTCTTCGCCTTGTAGTAATCCGCTCCCTGGTAAGCTAGCTTGATGGTCTTGGTGTTCAACTGAGTTTCACTTAGTAGGGTCTCTAAATCGCTATCAGGGTTTACTACACGCAGCAGAGTTCCCTGCTTGTTCTTTCGTTTATGACCCCGGACTTCAAAGAAGTCTTTAAAATCGGCATCAAAACTGAGGCTGACGGTGAAGTGAACCTCTTCCTTGTGGTAGTTGGTGATTTCAATTTCTTCCCATAAGCCATTATCGAGGACTAGCTGCCGCTTAATGCTTAGGCTTTTTGCGGGAAGATTATCTGAAACGGGATTGCAACACAGGACCGATAGGGCAAATCCTTCCTCCGCACTGCTAGAAATGTGAATGGGGAGTTCCCCGTTAATTTTTAACTCTAAGCGAGAGAGAAAGCGGGTATCTTCACAAAATAATCCTGTTGTGCTAATAACAGTTTCTTGTTCTAAGCCACCGGAAATGTTCCCTAGCTTATCTGTCATTAAAAACAGGTCATCTAGTTTGAGAAGAAGGGTTGGTGGAAGTTTGCTTGTGGTGAGCTGAGGCGATTCATTGATTGAAAAATGCTTGATAGGAATGTATTTTTTACCATCTTTTTTGATAAAAATTGCCCCATTGTTTTGCCTCAATGTTACCCCATTGTCTTGGCTCGATGTTTCCCCATTTTTTGCCATTATTAATTCGGGATTATCAATAGTCATACAATTCACCCTGTTGTTTTGGATTTAACTAGTGTTGGACACTTGGCTAATGTCGATTTCTACCAATACTTGCAATAGCTTTAAAGAGAGACATCGACATTAGCAAAATTAATTATCATGATTTTTTTTTGAGATGTCGAGGGTAATAGAGCTCTTAAAAAATGCATTTTATGATACATTTAAACTTAAGAGTTTATTCCCTTGACATCCTTATGCTGATGAATTAACCATCTGCTCAAAATCTCTCAGCTCAACATTTCAAACGGCGCTTAGTTTTACAACAAAAACGGTTCTGACTAACCTAGGGTGTAAAACTAAGCATCGGGAGCAGGTCAATTTTGTAAGAACACTTGAACTACGCTTCAGTAGCAGTTATCAGTCATTTTAGTACATTTGTTCTGCGAATTGTACATGCTCCATCATTAACTGTATAGCATTGCTTGCATGTATTAGTTAAAGTCTTGTTGAACTTTGAGAGCTAAATTTTTAAAGTAAATATGAAGAAGCCTTAAAACCTTGCTATGATTTTATTTTGGGTATTAAATAGTTCAATTGTTCTAGTTTAGCCCAAGCCTTATCCTACAAGGTTTAGTGCGAGTTTACAAATCAGCTCTGATTCCCTGTATTGATGCAGTGCATTCCTATGCCCTATGCCCTATTCTCTATTCTCTGTTCCGGTGATCCGCTGTTCCCTAAAATCCCAAAATTTTGTACCTCATATCTATGAGGTAAAGTCAATATATTGATGCAGCCCCTCCGGGAACATGTCACTTATGCATAAAATTTGTACTAAAGCTATAGCCCCCGTCAGGTTTTAGCTTGCTCTGATAGTATATAGTTCATCTGTTCTGCAAC
>WTKN01000330.1 GCA_011524395.1 Moorena sp. SS36440bin_2 | reverse complement strand
ACTGGTGGCAGGATGCCAAGGCTTAACAGTAACTATTTAGCCGGATTTCATATCACCTGATAACTACAAATATGACTATATAAATAGGTAATGGATCATGGTTAATGGATCATGGTTAATGGATCATGGGTAATAGTAAGCCAATAACCAATAACCAATGCCCAATTACCAACTAATTTTAGGCTTATTTTCCCTAAGTCATATTACTAGGATTTTTTACCTTGGCGCTTCTGTACTGATGTTAATCCCATAAGTCCGAACGCAAACAGCGTACCCACGAGAGTTCCTGGTTCTGGTGTGGATACACTGCTTGATGCTGGGTCCAGTGTGTATGTGAGTCCCCTGACAAGCAAGACATTATCGTTAAAGTCTTGGTCTCCTGACTCATGGGCTTGCTGGGATATCCAATCGTCTTCAAATCCTAGCATCACAAACTTTTCCCCTCCAAATTCAAGTTCATAACCCAAGAGATGGTTGAATCCGTCGGGGTTTTTTTGGGGATCGAAACCAAAGAAGTTGTGACCATTATTGTACCCATCCGACAGTAGGAAAAACTCAATAAAGGTGTCACCGGCAAAATTCCCCAGATTTGCACCTTGACCAAGTGCCAAAGTACCATCCTCCTCAGGAAGAATGCTTAAACGAGATGAAATATCATCAAACACCTTTGTTTTATTGTCACCACCATCCACAGAATAGAAGAGTTGATTTCTGAAACCGGCTCCTTCGTTGATAAAAAAGACTTCCACATCTTGAGCACCACTTTCCCACCGCAGAGAATTAAAATCGATTTCAGGCAAATCCTCTTGATTGATCATTAATCTTTCTTCATTGACGAAACCGTTAAAGTATTGCCACTGCTCATAGGTTAGTTTTGGTACGTCATTCCCTGAGTTGCTATACTGTTGATCGTATTGTTGCGGAGATACATTTGTGTTTGCAGATGCTTGATTGACAGAACACACAACTCCTAAAACAGTACCGGTCGCCATTAATGCAGAAAGCAGTTTATATTTCATTGAGTGACTTACCTGATTCACACTTAGTGGTTCTAGAGATTAGGGAGTATAGAGCGGTTTTCTCTGTAAATTCCCTGTTATTTATCAGTCTCTCTGTCCGATGTATGCGATCGCGTTGATTAAGATATGATGTCAGGTTTAACTTTTGTATAAATTGTAAACATGCAGGTAAGCATATGCGCGCTCGCGCACGCTACTTGAGGTGCGGTCAGCAGTCAGCGGTCAGCCATCAGCCTTGACCACGCTACGGGAATGGCTTATAGCACCATCTGTAGCGCATTAGCTGATAGCTGTTGGCGTAGCCTGCGCTTCGCGCATATGCTTACGCTAGGAGTATTATGGTTGTTCCTGGGATTGTTGCAGCCACCCTTGGCAGTAGTCAATCAGGGTCCCAATGCGATCGCATACTCTCTTCTGCCTTAATTTTGCTTTATCAGGAGTTCGGGATGCCTGCAGAAGCATCAGGTCATTTTCCAATAATCGGATCTGTTTGTAAATTTCGGTTTTTAGGGACTGCCATCGAGAGACATAATCGAGAGGTATGTCTTCGACACTAATACTAGCGATCTCAGTTATGAATAGCCCCTTTAGTGCTTGAAACTGCTCCTGAATTGCTGATCGGGCCACATGATCAGGCTCAACTTGGCAGTACATTTGTTCTAGGGCTTGTTGGAATTCCCGAAATGCTTGATTATGTGATTGAGATAACATTGTGAGCCCTATTAGCGTAAAATTAGAAATGTAAAGAATTTTTTCTTTTTAAACACAAGGTAGTTGCCAAAAGCACAATTTGGCTCTGCTACTTAAATATTGGAGTAAGCTTCCTTCTCTTTGAACTTGAGCATCCGGACAGCATTCTGGCTTGACGAAAAAGGAGGGTGATAGGAAGCTTTACTTAAACCGATTGCTGAGAAGGGTTTGGCTGCATCCACAGGCTTGCCGCCCTTCTGAGTCAGTACTCTTTTTGGTAGACTTCGGTTTTCCTAGACTCCGGTATCTATTTTTTCTCTGAGGGGCAAATAAATATGGACGCGATCGCCACCTACTCTATTCTGAATTTTAACGTTAATATTCCTGACTGGCTGCAAGATTCCCTAAGAGCAGCCTCATCAGCTGCAGATGAACCAGTCGGTGATCATACTTTGTTAATCGCTGAGGCATTTAAATTTGCTTACCAACTCCATGAAGGCCAGTACCGCAAATCAGGAGAGCCTTACATTGCCCATCCGATTGCAGTGGCTGATTTATTAAGGGATTTGGGAGGCAACTCTACTATGGTAGCGGCTGGATTCCTCCATGATGTAGTTGAAGATACGGAAATTACTCCACAAGAAATAGAATCCCGGTTCGGAGTCGAGGTGCGAAATTTAGTAGAAGGGGTAACTAAACTATCTAAATTCAACTTCTCTAGTAAAACTGAGCGTCAAGCGGAGAACTTCCGCCGGATGTTCCTCGCCATGGCAGCAGATATCAGGGTAATCGTTGTCAAACTGGCAGATCGATTACATAATATGCGGACCTTGGAATACTTGAAGCCAGAAAAACAGGTTCAGATTGCCCAAGAAACCCGAGATATCTTTGCCCCCCTAGCCAATCGGTTAGGAATTGGTCGCTTTAAATGGGAACTAGAAGATTTAGCCTTTAAGTATCTCGAAACAAATGCTTATCGGGAAATTCAGTCATTGGTATCAGAAAGACGCTCAGACCGGGAACAGCGGCTGAAGGAAGTCTCAGAACTTTTGCGAGAGCGGATTCATAAAACCGGTGTTCATTGCGTTGATATTAGTAGTCGCCCCAAGCACCTCTATGGAATATATCAGAAAATGCAGCGCCAGAACAAGGGGTTTCATGAAATCTATGATATTGCTGCCATGCGGGTGATTGTGGAAAGCAAGGAGGAATGCTACCGAGCCTTAGCCATTGTTCATGATCTGTTCAGACCAATTCCAGGTCGGTTTAAAGATTATATTGGTTTACCCAAACCCAATCGCTATCAATCCCTCCATACCGGAGTGATTGGGTTTAATGGTCGCCCGATCGAAGTCCAAATTCGCACCCTGGAAATGCACCATGTGGCGGAATGGGGTATTGCTGCTCACTGGAAGTATAAGGAAAGTGGTGGCTCTCATACTACTAAATTCACGGCTGATGATGAAAAGCTGACTTGGCTGCGGCAGTTATTGGAATGGCAGAAAGACCTGAAAGATGCTCAGGAATACATGGAAAACATCAAAGATAACTTATTTGATGAAGATGTCTATGTATTTACACCAGATGGTGACGTAGTCGCTTTGAGTCGGGGGGCAACTGCCGTAGACTTCGCCTATCGGATTCATACCGAGGTGGGAAACCATTGTGCTGGTGTACGAGTGAATGGTGAGTGGCGAGTACTCGATTGTCCTCTAAAGAATGGGGATATTGTAGAAATTCTCACCACCAAAAACGCTCACCCTAGTCTAGATTGGCTCAACTTTGTGGTAACAGCCAGTGCCAGAAATCGTATTCGGCAATGGTTTAAGCGATCGCATCGGGAAGAAAATGTGGCTCGGGGTCGGGAACTCTTAGAGAAGGAACTTGGGAAAAAAGGATTTGAAGCTTTGCTCAAATCAGCACCAATGCAAATTGTGGCGGAGCGCTGTAACTACCATAAAGTAGAGGATTTACTGGCTGGCCTGGGTCATGGTGCAGTGACACTCAACTTTGTAGTGAAACGACTACGGGAACAACTACACGCTGGTTTAGACAATGAGCCAGAAGAAAGTGAAGTGCTCCAACAGTATTCTAGCTCTACCCCCATTCATCTCCAATCCCAACTTCCTAGTAAGAAACATCCTATTGCTGGTGTAGAAGGACTACTGTATCGCCTGGCTGCATGTTGTAACCCCTTACCAGGAGAATCTATCATTGGGGTGGTCACTCGCACTAAGGGGATTTCCATTCATCGGCAAGGATGTGTGAATGTGGAGAATGTTTTAGGAGAAAGACTAGTACCGGTCAGCTGGAATCCCACTGATATCGATGATGGGCGTCCCCAAACCTACCCAGTAAATGTGCAAATTGAAGTGATTGACCGGGTTGGTGTCTTCAAAGACATTCTATCTCGCTTAAGTGACCAAAACATTAATGTCCGTAAAGCTCAAGTCAAAACTCAGTATGGCAAACCAGCTCTAATTGACCTGTGTATTGATATTCTCAATCACCAACAACTCAACCGCAGCTTCGGCAAAATCCAACAAATGAGCGATGTGTTGAATATCCGACGTGTTTCTCAGGTGGACGAATGTAATTGAAGGATAGAAGGTTTGGAGGTTGAAAGCGTAGGCGTGGCCTATTGGCAAAGGTTAGGAGGTTGAAAGTTAGAAGGTTGAAAGTTAGAAGGTGAACAATTAACACTCAACATTCAACTCAATAGTCAACATTCAAGTTAACAGGTAACACTCAACAAACCACTTCTTTTTCTTCTGAACGTCGTCTAGGCACTTCATAGGTGAAGAAATCATGGGCTAAGATGGTATTTGGGAAAATTGCCCGTGCTTCTTGAAGCAAATCATCTAACCTCAGGGGGTTTCCTGGAGCATAACGAGGACTGAAATGGGTCATAATTAGCTGTTTGACTCCTGCACCAAGGGCAACTTGAGCTGCCATGGTAGACGTAGAATGTAAGCGCTCAATAGCCATCTGAGCGTCTTGATGGGCAAAAGTAGCTTCGTGAATCAAAACATCCCCATCCTTTGCTAGTTCAATAGCCTGCTCACAGAAGATCGTATCGGTACAATAAACCACTTTACGACCAGTTTCGGGTGCTCCACACAAGTCAATGCCCTTAATCTCACGGCCATTAGGTAGGGTTATCGTTTCTCCCCGTTTGAGTTTACCGTAAAGAGGACCAGACGGAATTCCTAATGCGATCGCTTTTTCTACATTAAACCTGCCCGGTCGGTCTTTTTCACACACTCGATAGCCAAAGGCTGGGACACGATGCTCCAGGGGTAGACAGCTAACGGTAAATTCCTGGTCTTCGTAGAGTAAACCAGGTTTTATCGTGTGAACCTTGAAGGGGAATGCCAAATGGGTGCGAGAGTATTTTAGGCAAGCTTGGAGATAACTATCTAAACCCGGTGGTCCATAAATATCAACCCTGTCGATGTTTCCCGCTAAGCCACAGCTTGCCAACAGACCTGGGATACCAAAAATATGGTCGCCGTGGAGGTGGGTAATGAACATTCGTCGGATCTGGCTGGTTTTCAGGTCACTCCGCAAAAGTTGATGCTGAGTACCTTCGCCACAGTCAAACAGCCAGACTTCTGCACGCTGAGGTAAGCGCAGCGCTACACTGGACACATTGCGCGATCGCGTTGGGACTCCGGAGCTAGTTCCTAAAAATGTAATTTCCACGCAGCCTGTTTTTGAATCTTCCTCTATATATACTACACAGCCTTAGTCTGATCATGCTGAGTGCTCAATTGGCTGAGATACAAAGTTCTGGATTTTAGGGAGCAGGGAATAGGGAGCAGGAAGCAGGCAATAGGGAATAAGGAAAAAATCCTGTTGACTTGATTACCATGATCAACATTATTATAATATAACGTGACCTTGGTTTATATATTAACTTTTGTCAATAGCGCCATAATGGCGTTACTAACTCATTAGTTTTTGATGAGATATATTACAGGTTTTATGGAAAAATCGTGGGTGATTAAACAAACGTTTTGCTACCTGTTTGGGAGTCAAATCAAAGCGTAAATACTAGCTTTATTCATAGTAAATTATCTGGATTAACGAGTTCTTATCAAACCTATAATGAGGATATCAATCCAAGCTGTATAGCTGCTGCAAAACAAGGATACAATTATGGATGATTTCAATAACTTAGAGATTGATGACTTAGAAGTAATCTTAACTTCTACAGTGGTCAAAATAACAGAAGAAGAAGCCCAAACTATCTCAGGCGGAACTAGTGCGAGTATTAAGGATATCGGTTTCTCTGATAAGATTGCGTTGGATACAATCTTGAAACCAGAGGTAATAACAATAGAATTTTCTCTGCCTACTAGTGGTGCATGTTTCGCCTGTGGTATGGCTGGTTTTGACCCTCGTATTGATCCTACACTTTTGCCTTGAGTAAATTGTCCCCCTTCAGTCTGCGATGATTGTTGAATTGATTTAAGGATCCAGCGGTCAGCGGTGATCTAAAAGCTCACGCGTGCGCGTTCGGCGGTAAGCTGTTCGCTTATCGTGAGCTTTTGGCCCACGATAAGCGAACAGCTTAATAGCACAGGCTTTGGCCTTTGGCCACGCTGTGCGAACGACCCTAGGACTAAACCCATAAGCTGATCGCACCTCAAGCAGCGTGCGCGTAGCGCATAAGCTGATAACTGATAACTGAACGCGCACGCGTGCGCGTAGCGCTTTAGCTAATAGCTGATAACTGATAACTGATAACTTATAGCTTACCTCAGGACTTAGAAATCAAAATTTAGGAAAGTGTAGTGTACCAATTTACAGCCCCGCCTAAGCTGGGAATCGGTTTTACTTATCAACCAGGCTTACAGGGTGCAATTCAAGAAATTCAGGGCTTGATTGATTTTTTTGAAGTCAGTCCTGATGTGCTTTGCCGTGAGCGTATTTGCGGAAAGGAATCCTTTCTTGATTATCATCCAACTCTACTTGCTGATGCTCTGAGTTGGTTTGCCAAACGCCCAATTGTTGTGCATGGACTAGGATTGTCTATTGGTTCAGTATCGGGTTGGAACTCAAACTATCTCAGGATTTTAGAGACGTTACATGGTCAACAACCCGTGGTGTGGCATAGTGAACACCTCGGATTTCTGTTAACTACTGATTCAGATGGAACACCCCTAAATGTTGGTGTTCAATTGCCAGTACCATTCACGGAAGAAGCTCTAAATTTGATTGTCCCTCGGGCTAGGTTACTGTGTGAACGCTACTCGATGCCGTTCCTGCTTGAGAATACAACGTATTATCTCCAAGATCTGTTGGCAGATGGGGGACGGGATGAAGTGGAATTTCTCAATGACCTAACGGAACGCTCAGAGTGTCGACTGTTACTGGATCTCTACAACTTTTACTGTAATGCAATCAATTTTGGGTTTGACCCGATTGAAGCCCTAGGGAGACTCAAACTTGATCGGGTAGTTGAGATTCACTTAGCAGGTGGTGCAGTTCACGATGGCTTCTTAATGGATGTACATAGTGATACTGTTCCTGAACCAGTGTGGGAGCTACTCGATTGGATTATACCCCGCACACATAACCTAGCTGGAATTGTTTATGAGTTGCTAGAGCAAGCTTTGCCAATTGTTGGTGTTAAAGGAATTGCTCAGCAGCTGGAGCGAGCACACCAGTCTTGGGAAAAACACAAGGTGTTGGGATTAACCTCTAATATCAAGTCCGCTTGAATAGCGATCAAATTCCCTATTCCCCTTTTCCCATTCCCTATTCCCTTTGCTATTAGACCTATGCCATTAAGTGATCTCCAAACAGCACTCGGGAAGCTAATTGCAGCGCGAGCATCTGCACAATGCTTATCCTCAGAGTCCCTAGGGTGGCTAGACAGCCTTAAGTTGAGCCCTGAGGAACGAACTTGGCTTGAGCAATTGATAGATTCCCCTGGTTTTGATGTTACCTGCCAGATTCAGCGATGGTGGCGTGAGATGCGTGTGAAATCAATGGCACGGATGACCCTAGCGCTACTGAAGCCTGACCAGGGTATAGAGCTTGTCAGCACTTATCTAGAAAGCACTCCTTGTCCTTCCCTGTTTTTGGTGCCAGAAGCGTTAGGATTCCTTGAATTTGTGATCTGTGCTTCACTGAAGATTCCCCATCTCGAAGCAGTGGCCAAATTTGAAAGAGCACTGTTAATGGCTGGACAAGCCGCTCCGTTATCATCGAAGCAGATGTCAGAAATAGCAGGTAAACCTCTCTGTGAACTGATTCAAAGTCAACTGCCAATTTCAATTGTAGAATTTAGTGCCCCCCCTGAGAAGATACTAGGTGCCCTGATGAACGGTCAGCCTTTACCTGAATCCCAAGAAGAGGTTTTTCCGGTTCTGGTTGCGCCATGGTTACCACAGTTGTGGCAGCCGATAGCAAAGGGAACAGGGAATCGGGAATCGGGAATCGGGAATCGGGAATCGGGAGTAGGGAATAGGATTCTATCGCGTAGGGTGCGTTAGGGGTGGGCTAACCCTGATTTTCCGCCTCTGAGCGCCTGGTTGAAATAGCCCACCCCGTAACGCACCACTTTTTTAATTAATTTCAATAATATACAGTTTAAATGCACAACAACTTAAGAAGTTAAGAAACTAATCAACCAACCAATCAAAAAATAAATTTAGTTTTTAGCATTGGTACTACGATACTATTGTTGTTACTGTTGTGTTCTGGAGATATAATTACAAATAGACCGGGAGTGATGGATATATTGTCATTAATTTGGTAGCGATAAAAGGTCTCTAAATGGTAAGATACATCCGAATCTTGACGACTGTTAATATCATTTTCAGCTAGTCTAGGGGGCATTCCAAACACGAAGCCTAATTCATTGCCTTCTTTGCCTAAATCGGGAAATGCCATGGTTATCGCCCACGTCCAGATATCAGCTTTAGCGCCCTTTGAGCCATCCAAACCACTTTGGCGGGGAGAGGATTCAGCGTTGGCATTGATATAACTGAGCCAACCCCCAAGGGCAAAACCAGGACTAAGTCGATATCTCCCTTGTAAGCCAAACCCATTAGCGGAGGTGGCGGTTTGATCACCAAAGGGTGCTTGGGAAAATTGACTGCCAGTACTGCCAGTGACATCAATCCCTGAGTTGGGTTCAGGAGAATAGTAATGGACATAATTCAATCCAATCCCTAAACGCTGATTTGGTGTCAAGGTTAGCTGAGTAAAAGCACCAAATT
This sequence comes from Moorena sp. SS36440bin_2, assembly GCA_011524395.1. Classification (GTDB taxonomy): domain Bacteria; phylum Cyanobacteriota; class Cyanobacteriia; order Cyanobacteriales; family Coleofasciculaceae; genus Moorena. The sequence continues at coordinate 2,366 of WTKN01000330.1, read as the reverse complement.
GACCATTAAATAGCCCATTACCTTCGGTGGGATTAGAGATACTAGGGGCACTACCTAAATAAGCTACACTGATTCTAATGGAGTCATTAAATTGATAACGAATAGCAGCGCCACCACCTTCAGCTAGGCGATACAGGGGGTTATGTACTCCAAAACGGGAGAGGGCTGAGACGGGATTGAGGGGGTCTGTAATCTCATCGGCTGAGAGACCGGCTGCTGCAATATGAGCTTGAATGCGATCGCTAATCGGGAATCGGTAATATAGTTCGGTTATGACAAACTCGTTGTCAGTATTTGTCTCAAAGTCATAGAGAGTCATGTCTGTGCCATCAAGGGGATTATTAAATTCAGGCACATCGGTGGTATCGATTCTAGTGCGTAACAGGTCTTTACCGGTGAAACTGGTATCAAAGGATAATAGGGCAAGACCTGTGAATGTAGTGGTGAGACTATCGTCTTGAGTAGGGCTACTGCAACAAGGGGCAGCTTTGTTATCAGTGAAGTAGTCAATTAGGATAAAGTCTACTTCGCCATTGAGCTTAGTGGTGGTGGAAAACTCAGTTATTTCCACTTCAGCAGTACGAGCGGTGACAGCATCGAGGTTACCACGCAGTCGAGCTAGTTCCAGGGTAAACTCTGATTGCAAACGCTTGATTGCTTCTAGATCCTCTTTAAAGTAGGACGATGCCAAATTGGGAGCAACTATTATCTTACTGAGCTGATCGAAACAGGCATTGAGAGCAGCAGCAAACTCATAACGGTTGAGGGGACGATTGCCACGATAGGTACCATCAGGATATCCTGCCATACAACCGTAGCGCTCTACGATGGATTGTAAGGCTTGGTATGCCCAATCTGTGGGCTGGACATCCGATAACTGGGATACTGATGTGACCTGAGCCATCGAGTCATTTGTCTGTTCGATATTGGGTTCGATATTGGGAGTTAGTTCATTCTCAAACTGTTGTGTAGTTGTTGGTGATTATGTTATTGGTGATCCTGGTAACAACTGGGAAGCAGGTGTTACCTGCTCCATCACGCCCACAGAGATGGGGGGAAGTAACTCTACTGCTACGGATAATTCCTGGGCGGTTGTTGACTTTGGTTGAGATTCATTGGCTAGACCATTGGGAGTTAGTAGAAAGGCTGCAGCGATCGCAGCTGGAGTTAAATGGGGCAAGCTCCAAGTCAGTTTGAGCATTGGTTAGATAGTTCACTAGTCACACCGAAAACACTGATATGATCGCGCAAATCTTAGCAATTTGCCCAGTAGGATGATGGTAACAGGGGGATGATCGTGCATTCATTCCTTAATTCAGCAACACGTCGATTTGGTGGCTCAATCCCCGAAGGCTGAATGTGTTTCTTAGGAGTTCTAGGTAGTGATACACAAGTAGTGATTTTAGTTTCCGTTAACTTGACCAGACCCTAGCCAAATCACTACATCTTTAGCACTACCGGAGTTCTATAACAATCCTAAATTATTTGTAAAATCTTCCAGTTATGAAATCCTTAGTGGGCAATGGTTATAGCGATAGCTTTGGCCACTATATTTCACAAATCAGATAGGATTCCTATAGGGTTTACTAAACCTTGATAAATTGAGATTTTTTCTTCATTCATTTTTCTAAAATTGCTTAAGTCTTTTATTCTACAATCGCTTTGTTCGTAATAGCGGAAAGCGCTGACGAAGCTGGGCAGAAGATGGGACTTTTGTTCTCATTGATGAGTATGTCAAGCAAACTTGATTAATTACAACAAAAAAACTGTACTATTAACACAATGATGAACTTGAAATTTGACCGTATCAATAGTTTGGCAATGGCAACTATTTCTCTGGGTATAAGTACCTGTTTACTACAACCAGAGGTTGCTCAAGCTGGTGTGTTAGGAGATTCGGCAACAGTTGTGAACACTTTTGAGGACTCTGTTATTACAGGTGGAGTTCAGACTTTTTTCGGTATTTCCAGCCCTGAAACTATCACCGATGATGTCGAATTTTCTAACTTTATTGGCTTTTACGACATTGATATCAGCGATACCTCCCTCTCTCTTACCCTGGTGGATAATTCCGGTGCGACGGATCCGATTGTTCCTGCGGGTCGATTTGATCGCAATTATTTCAAGTTCGATAACAGCATCATTACCTCCGCAAGTCTGGATGGCTCAGACGAATTAAATGCATTTGCCAATGTTCAAGTTTTGGCACCAGGTTTTTCCCTGGACCCTGCTGATGTCTTTGGCACCGGTATTCCTGGACCCATCGAGTTTGAGAACGGCGGTTTACTGATCGAAATTGGCGAGGGTAGTGATATCAAATCCGGGTGTAGACTTATTGTATAAAGTGAGTTGGGAACGATCTATGC
>WTKN01000240.1 GCA_011524395.1 Moorena sp. SS36440bin_2 | reverse complement strand
ACACTTTCAATAATATCATGATTTTGGTATTTTTGCAAAACTGAGATGCACCCTTACTTGAGGTGCTTTTTAAGAAAATAAGCTGACGGCTGTTCGGGTAGCGTGAGCTTTTAGCTCACGGCTGATGGCTGACGGCTGACGGCTGAATGCTTACAGTGGTTAAGCTTTCAGGGTGAATCAAGATAGTGAAACGTTTAGTTATTAGTGCCTTAGTCTTCGTGATCATGTTGGGAGTAGTAGCATTCCCTGCAGCTGCTACGGTCAAGCGTTATCAAATTAGTGACGCAGAAGAAGTTTTAGGCATCGGAGTAGACGAAGCAACATCAGTAGTTGTAAACTACAACGGTTACGCTGAAGTGATCGGAGAAGGGGCAGCTTATTTTGTCCTAGGTGACCATAGACCAGAAGAATGTGAACCAGGAATTCCCCTCACCTTTTCCAATTACAAAATGTCAACTACCGCACACCGAATCATAGATTACGGTGTGGGCTTGAAAGAGCCTGTTGACCAGACGGCTAGTTTTTTTTACTAGCAGCCGTTAAGACTAAGAGTTAAAATTCCTACCTTGAAGTGCGTGCCAGCTTTAAGCTCTAGAAGTGAGTAATTAAACAGGTCATCCGGGAAAGCCAGTGTTACTTACAAAGTACCGAGTCTTAACATCGTCGTTCGCGCAAGCGTGTGCTTCGCACAGGCAAACTTTACCCTAAAAAGGAGTGTTCAAAGTAATGCGAGTTTTTGTACTAGATAAAAACAAACAACCTCTAGATACTTGTCATCCGGCAAGAGCTAGAGAATTACTCAAAAAAAGGAGGGCTAAAGTTTTTAAGTATTATCCATTCACTATTATTATGCAAGACAGAATTATTGATGATTCTGCTACTCATCCACATCGAATCAAGATAGACCCAGGAAGTAAAACTACAGGTATAGCCATCATTCAAGAGTCAACGGGACGGGCAACCAATGCCTTAGAAATTTATCACCGGGGACAACAGATTAAAAATAATCTTGAATCTCGTAGAGCTTTGAGACGTGGGCGGCGTAACCGTAAAACTCGTTACCGTAAGCCTAGATTTCTTAATCGTAGAAAACCAGAAGGTTGGCTTCCTCCATCGTTAATGAGTCGAGTTTTTAACATTGAAACTTGGGTTAGACGACTCATCAAGCTATGTCCTGTAATTGCAATCTCTCAAGAGTTAGCCCGCTTTGACACTCAAAAAATGCAGAATCCTGAAATCTCAGGAATTGAATATCAACGAGGTGAGTTGTTTGGGTCTGAAGTCAAGGAATATCTACTTGCTAAGTGGGGACGAAGCTGTGTTTATTGTGGTGCTGAAAATGTCCCGCTAGAAGTAGAACATATACATCCCAGGTCAAAGGGAGGCAGTAATCGAGTTAGCAATTTAACCTTGGCTTGTCGAGGCTGTAACCAAAAGAAAGGAAGCGACCCTATTGAAAATTTTCTCAAGAAAAAACCGAAGGTTTTGAAAGAAGTATTAGCTAAAGCAAAAGCTCCGCTTAAAGATGCCGCAGCAGTGAATGCGACTCGCTGGGAACTATTCAGAAGACTAAAACTAACTGGATTCCCTGTAGAGACTGGTTCCGGCGGTTTGACTAAGTTCAATCGTAAAACTAGAGGGATTAATAAGACCCACTGGACAGATGCTGCTTGTGTAGGTAAATCTACTCCGGAAAAACTGTTAATTAGAAGTGTCAAGCCCTTGATAGTCAAAGCCAAAGGTCATGGTGTTCGGCAACGATGCCGAACTGACAAATACGGTTTTCCAAAAGCTCATGCACCCAAAGCTAAATTTTTTCGAGGCTTTCAGACGGGCGACATTGTTAAAGCTGACATCCCAAAAGGAAAATACGCTGGACAGTACACAGGGCGAATTGCTATTCGTTATCGTCCCAGTTTTATGTTGCTGTTACCCAGCCAGCGCTTTGATGTACATCCCAAATATTTGCAAACAATCTTTAGAGCTGATGGCTATGAATACCAAGTTAATTAATGCGGATTCGCTATCGCTCAGTCTGTTTTGTCGGCGGGAAGGGGTCTCCCGCTATAAATGGTTACAATAAATCCAATTTTTATGGATTTAAGTTAACACTTGAAAAGTGAAAATAGCAATAACAAATTAATCCCTATCTCCCCATCTCCCCATCTCCCCATCTCCCCACACTTCCCTACCGACTCCCGACTCCCGACTCCCGACTCCCGATTCCCCAGAATGGAAGTACCTAACCCGATTGATAACTCCTATCTCATCCATCGCAAATGGATGAGTGTAGCCATAGAAATTGCCCAGAAAGCTGGTGAAGCGGGTGAAGTACCAGTGGGTGCAGTGATTGTAGACAGTGAAGGTAACTTAATTGCGACAGGAGAGAATCGCCGAGAGCGAGACAAAGACCCCACTGCTCATGCCGAAATCCTAGCACTCCGTGCTGCTGGTCAACAGCTGCAAAGCTGGCATCTTAATCACTGCACTCTCTACGTTACCTTAGAACCTTGTCCCATGTGTGCCGGAGCGATTATCCTAGCACGACTCGGTCTTCTGGTTTATGGTGTGGATGATCCTAAAACTGGCAGCATTCGCACCGTTGCTAATCTTCCTGATAGTGCTTGTTCTAATCATCGGTTGCCAGTCATAGGGGGAATTATGGAATCCCTTTGTCGGGAACAGTTGCAATCTTGGTTTGCCGAGCGACGCAAAAGACCGTAAGCAATCAGTTACACCATTAATAACCTTCCTATAGATAGCGAACAGACCAGGGCATGACACCACAAGAAGTGTCCTGTGAGTATCAGATATTGAGATAGAAAGCACATACAGTAGAAGTTAAGGTTAAGGATTTAGGACAAACCGTTGATCCTTGATAGTTTAGCTCTACTTGCAGTCAGTAGGATTGACCAATGACAACAACGTTAAAAAACACTTCTGATGATGATGGTAACGATCATGATAAGGCTATTAACGTCATGTCTGTAGATTCTGGTATTTGCCACTGGTTAACTAACATTATCTATCCCTTAGGAAGGCGTGTTGTTATTCCGTTTCATTTTGGTCAACTTACCGTAACAGGGGAAGAGAACGTTCCTAAGACAGGTCCTGTGATTTTAGCTCCCACCCATCGCTCTCGTTGGGATGCCTTAATAGTTCCTTTCTCCGTTGGTAAACCTGTAACCGGACGTGACTTGCGGTATATGGTCTCAGCCGATGAAATGAATGGCATACAGGGCTGGTTGATCCGTCGTGTAGGAGGGTTTCCCGTAAATACTGGACGTGGAGGAGTTAGCAGTATCCGTCAAACTGTGGAACTCCTGAGCAATGGCGAAGCACTGGTAATGTTTCCTGAAGGCAATATCTTCCGTAATGGTGAAGTAAACCGCTTAAAACCTGGTATGGCTCGTATTGCCTTGCAGGTAGAATCATCTCACCCTGGTATTGATCTTAAAATTGTACCGATTAGTCTTAATTATAGTCAGCCTATCCCTAAATGGGGTTGTGATGTCACAGTGACTGTTGGATCTCCAATTAGTGTAGCAGATTATAGTACTCAGTCAGTTAAAAAAGGAGCTGCACAGCTTACCCATGACCTGCATCAAGCGATGAGCAACGTAGACAGAAGTTCCCGACAAGACTGTTCCAAAAAAAAGCTCCTGTAGAATACAGGAGCTGTAAAAATCACTTAGCGATTAGTTAGCGATTAGTTAGCCATTAATTAGCCTTTCTTAGTCTGATTTGCCATTGAGTTATTCACTCAATAAAATCACCTAGTCAAGGTCAGGCATACTAAGTACTGCTTCAGTTTCACGCTCAATACCTTTCTCGAATCCAGCAGCGGCAGCCCGTGCACGACCAGCGTGCCAGAGGTGACCAACTAGGAAGAAGAAAGCCATTACAAAGTGGAAACTAGCCAACCAAGCACGAGGGTTGACATAGTTGAAGGAATTTGCCTCAGTAATAATGCCACCTACAGAGTTGATGGAACCGTTAGGAGCATGGGTCATGTACTCAGCAGCACGACGTAGCTGCCAAGGCTGAATGTCATTTCTGAGCTTGTTAACATCCAGACCATTGGGACCCCGTAGAGGCTCCAACCACGGACCTTGGAAGTCCCAGAAGCGCATGGTTTCACCACCGAAGATGATTTCACCAGTAGGAGAGCGCATCAGGTATTTACCCAGACCAGTAGGCCCTTGGGAAGACGCGATGTTAGCACCTAGACGTTGGTCACGGGCTAAGAACACGAAAGACTGAGCTTGAGACGCTTCAGCATTGGTAGGGCCATAGAACTCGCTAGGATAAGCGGTGTTGTTGAACCACACGTAGCAAGAGCAAATGAAGCCCATCATGGACAAGGCACCTAAACTGTAGGAGAGGTAAGCTTCTCCAGACCAGACAAAGGCACGACGAGCCCAGCCGAAGGGTTTAGTCAGAATGTGGAATACACCACCAAAGATGCAGATCAGACCAAGCCAGATATGACCGCCAATGATGTCTTCCATGTTGTTGACACCAATAATCCAACCTTCTCCACCAAAGGGAGCATCGACTAAGTAGCCGAAGATCACAGCAGGATTCAAGGTTGGGTTGGTAATCAAACGAACAGCACCACCACCAGGTGCCCAAGAGTCATAAACACCGCCGACAAACATGGCCTTGATCACCAGCAAGAAGGCACCCAATCCTAACATGATCAGGTGGAACCCGATGATACTAGTCATCTTGTTCTTATCCTTCCAGTCGTAACCAAAGAAGTTAGAATAACTTTCTAAGGCTTCAGGACCACGAACGGCGTGATAAATACCGCCAAAGCCCAATACGGCAGAAGAAATCAGGTGTAGGACACCAATAACAAAGTAGGGGAAAGTGTCAATAATTTCGCCACCAGGACCAACACCCCAACCCAAAGTAGCCATGTGAGGGATTAGAATCAATCCCTGCTCGAACACAGGCTTTTCGGGAATGTAGTGAGCAACCTCAAATAGGGTCATTGCCCCAGCCCAGAAAACGATCAGGCCAGCATGGGAAACATGAGCTCCCAGCAACTTACCGGAGAGGTTGATCAGACGGGCATTACCAGACCACCAGGCGAAACCGGAAGATTCTTGGTCGCGATTGCCCGCAACCATACCAACATTATTAGAGAGCGTTACCACGCGGTAGTACCTCCTCAGGGAACTCAAAGTTTTGGTGAGGTTGGTCTGCTGGAGCCATCCAAGCTCGCAGACCCTCATTTAGCAAAATGTTCTTAGTATAGAACGTCTCAAATTCTGGGTCTTCTGCTGCCCGGATTTCCTGAGACACGAAGTCATAGGCTCGTAGGTTCAATGCTAAACCTACAATTCCTACTGCACTCATCCACAAGCCAGTTACTGGCACAAACAACATGAAGAAGTGTAACCAGCGCTTGTTAGAGAAAGCAATACCGAAGATTTGAGACCAGAAGCGGTTAGCAGTGACCATAGAGTAGGTCTCTTCCGCTTGAGTCGGGTTGAACGCCCGGAAGGTGTTAGCTTTATCTCCATCCTGGAACAGGGTATTTTCCACCGTTGCCCCATGAATGGCACACAGCAGAGCACCACCGAGTACCCCAGCCACACCCATCATGTGGAAGGGATTCAGTGTCCAGTTGTGGAAGCCTTGCAGGAACAGAATAAAACGGAAGATACCCGCTACTCCGAAGCTAGGACCAAAGAACCAGCCCGACTGTCCCAAGGGGTACATCAGGAACACGCTGACAAATACTGCAATCGGCGCACTGAATGCGATCGCGTTGTAGGGTCTGATGCCTACTAGACGAGCAATTTCAAATTGCCGCAGCATGAACCCAATTAGACCAAATGCTCCGTGGAATGCCACAAAGCTCCACAACCCTCCTAGTTGGAACCAGCGGGTCAAGTCTCCTTGGGCTTCTGGGCCCCACAACAGCAGCAGGGAATGTCCCAGACTGTTAGGAGGAGAGGATACTGCTACGGTCAGGAAGTTACAGCCTTCTAGGTAAGAAGAGGCTAAGCCGTGGCTGTACCAAGAGGTAACAAAGGTGGTACCAGTTAGCCAGCCCCCCAACGCCATGTAGGCACAGGGGAACAACAGAATGCCGGACCAGCCGACGAATACAAAGCGATCGCGCTTGAGCCAGTCATCAAGGATGTCAAACCATCCTCTGGTGCTGGGGGCGCGTCCTACTGCTACTGTCATAGATTCAAATCCTCAATACATATAACGATTTGCAAGGATTCAAAATTGGGACGTTTTTACGTCTTTTTAGCGACACTTATACCCCTTTAGAGGTAGATTTCCCTTATAGTTCAGTGACTTTAAGTCACTGAACTCTTACAGGATGGTCTTTTAACGGGATCCCACAGACTATAAGATTAGGCTGTGGTCACTTAATGTTTCTTAAACTATCACGCCGTTTAACCCTTCACTTTATTCTCCCATAAGGAGAGTTGGGTTACAAACGTTACATACAATAATAATAAATACCAAAAATTTTACAAAATTACACATACTCCTCAGATTTTTTTTATATTTAGTGTCAAAAGTTACATAATTTCCCTGTGTTGGTCAAAAATGTGATACTAATTCTAGATGAGCTCGCTGGAGTATCCATAACTTGCGCTATGTACTCTCGCTCCTCAGCACTATTGTCAAGTCAGATTTCATAGAGGCAACCACATCTTCTCATGGCAGCATCGACCAACCAACTGGAAAACCTGGTACTTCGACAATCGGTTCTTGGCTCTCGCCGTTTGAGCAACTATTTAGTGGCAGGAGCTGTATCCATAGGAGGTATAGGCTTTTTACTCGCAGGGCTTTCGAGTTATCTCCAAATGGATCTACTCCCGATTGGAGATGCAACCAACCTAATTTTTATACCTCAGGGAATAGCAATGGGGTTCTATGGCGTTGCTGCGGTGTTGCTATCTCTGTACCTATGGCTAACCATTTATTGGGATATTGGTGGAGGGTACAATGAATTTAACCAAGAAACAGGTATGGTCAGAGTAGTGCGCTCTGGCTTTCCCGGTAAAAACCGTGAAGTCGAATTCAGTTGCCGTACAGAAGATGTGCAATCGATTCGAGTAGACATCAAAGAGGGTCTAAATCCACGCCGAATCCTCTACGTCCGCACTAAGGATCGCCGGGAAGTTCCTCTAACTCGTGTCGGTCAACCCATCTCCCTTTCGGAATTAGAAAATCAGGGAGCAGAGCTGGCTCGTTTCTTAGAAGTTCCCTTGGAAGGGTTGTAAATTACCAGGTGACCCACTCCCTTATCACGTTGCTTCCTGCTCAAATAAAGCTGTTTAAATAAAGCTGTTCAAATAAAGCTTTTTAAAAAAAATATAGCGTTTCTAGGACTCATGAGGTACAGTATTCTTTGACGTTGATTCCCTGTTGTAATGCAGGGCATCCCTATTCCTTCTTATGTCTTCCCTGTTCCCTGTTCCCTGTTCCCTGTTCCCTAAAATCCAGACATTGTGTACCTCACAACTCGTAGAATTGCTATAAGTAGTATAGGCTACAGAAACTTAAAAAGTAAACGATTATAAACTATATAGTTAAATTAAGCATGATTAAGAATATCCGGCGCTGGCTATCTGTGATGTTAGTAGTGTTAGCTCTGGTAATAGCAGGATGCAGTGGCTCAACGTCGAACTCAACGGAATCATCAACTCCCGAAAACAACCCTACTCCTGCTGAGACCACCAGCAATCCTCAATTCAGCAATTTACCCCGACTAGACAAAGAAGCTACTGTTGAGCTGAGGGTGAAAGGCTCACCGATTACTATTGAAGTTGATGGCACCAATGCCCCGATTACAGCTGGCAACTTTGTGGATCTGGTTCAAAAGGGTGTTTATGACGGACTAGTGTTTCACCGAGTGGTAAGGGAACCTCAACCATTTGTTGTCCAAGGTGGTGATCCCCAAGGAAAAAACCCAAAATTCCCAGTAGAGCGTCTGGGCACAGGGGGGTTCATCGATCCACAAACAAAGGAAACTCGCTACATTCCATTAGAAATTAAGCCGAAGGGGGCAGAGCAACCGATATACAGCAAAACCTTTAAGACAGCCGGAATTAGTAGTGATCCTGAGTTGACTCATACTCGTGGTGCTGTGGCCATGGCTCGTTCCCAAATGCCAAACTCAGCGTCTTCACAGTTTTACTTTGCCCTAGCAGACCTGCCTTTCTTGGATGGGGACTATGCTGTATTTGGCTATGTCACTGATGGTATGGGTGTGGTAGACAAAATTCAGCAAGGCGATCGCATTGAATCAGTCAAGGTCACTCAAGGCATCGAAAACCTGAAGAAACCTTAAGATAACAATTAACGATCTTTAAACGAATCCGTGGAGGTATGCGTTACTGGGATTGGATTAGTATCTGCTTTAGGTCGCCTCAAACCCAGTTGGCAGCACTTGCTAAACGGTGAGTCCGCTATTAGGTGGTATCGACCCTTTGCCAATTTACCACCTCTACCGTTGGCTATGATTGGTCAGACACCAGCTTCTATTGAACAGCTGACCTACGAGGTTGTAGCAGATGCTCTTGAAGATGCTAACTTAACCATCCCTCTCAGGGATTGTGGGGTGGTGATTGGTTCCAGTCGTAGCTGTCAGGCGGCTTGGGAGCGACTAGCCCAGGAACAGATAACTAGTCAGAAGAAACTCGACACCGAACCAGAGTATCCCCGATTTGATATCTTAAATGAGGAGATCTTAACTCTAGAGCATTGGTTAGACACTCTACCCCATCAACCGGCTATTGCTGCTGCCCATTACATTGGTTCCTCTGGGGCAGCACTAGCACCAATGGCAGCTTGTGCAACAGGAATTTGGGCGATCGCTCAAGGATTTGAATTGATTCAAACCGGTCAATGCCAAAGAGTCATTGCTGGTGCTGTAGAAGCACCAATTACTCCTCTAACCCTAGCCGGATTTACTAAAATGGGGGCTCTAGCAAAAACTGGTGCTTACCCCTTTGACAAGCAACGTCAAGGCTTAGTTTTGGCAGAGGGAGGTTCTGTCTTGGTATTGGAGTCAGAGGATTTGGCTCGTCGTCGAGCAGCGCCTATCTATGGAAAAATATTGGGGTTTGGCTTAACCTCGGACGCTTATCATGTCAGTAAACCTAATCGGGATCAACAGAGTGCGATCGCAGCTGTAAAACAATGTCTAGACCGCAGCCATCTATTTCCTACAGATATTGATTATATCCATACCCACGGTACCGCTACCCAACTCAATGACCAGAATGAAGCGGAGCTGATTCAGCAGCTATTTCCCCAAGGGGTGGCCATCAGTTCTACCAAAGGATCCACCGGTCACACTCTTGGTGCCTCTGGAGCCATTGGTACTGCTTTTAGTTTAATGGCTTTAAAACACCAAGTCTTACCCCCTTGTATTGGGTTGAGGGAACCGGAATGGGATTTAGATTTCGTAACTATAGCTCGTCAGTGCCAAATCAGGCGTGCCCTATGTTTTAGCTTTGGTTTTGGGGGGCAAAATGCAGTAACCGCTTTAGGAATATCCAGCAATTGCCGACATTGAGCCACAATAATATGATATTGGTGATATCGTTAAGGAAACATTAAGTTTAATTAAATATACAGAACCAATTCCCTTGGGATTTAGGTTCAACCGACTTCATGCCGCAATTAGGAGCAACCCATAATAGTTATGATGCCCAACCAATCCCTTTGCTCTGAGCAAGATTGTGATCAGTCCAAGGATAACTATCTCCAGCACTTGGACAAGCCAGAGGAAGCTTGCGGAGTCTTTGGTATCTATGCACCAGAGCAAGATGTCGCTAAGCTGACTTACTTTGGTCTATTTGCCCTACAGCATCGAGGTCAGGAGTCATCAGGGATTGCTACCTTTGATGAAAAGCAGCTCCATGTGCACAAAGATATGGGGCTAGTCTCCCAGGTCTTTAATGAAGAAATTTTGGCTGAGCTACCTGGTCAGATTGCAGTTGGTCATAACCGTTATTCTACGACTGGCTCTAGCAAAATCGCCAATGCTCAACCAGCCGTAGTGGAAACTGCCTTAGGACCCTTGGCTTTGGCTCATAACGGTAACTTGGTCAACACTATTAAATTACGTGATGATTTACTCAAGCATAACTCTAACTTGATGACCACCACGGATTCAGAACTAATCGCCCTAGGGATCGCTGCAGAGGTTAACCATGGCAAAGGGTGGTTGGAGGCAGCAATGAGTGCCTTTCAATCTTGCCAAGGAGCGTTTAGTTTAGTCATTGGCACACCGGATGGATTAATGGGTGTTCGTGACCGGAATGGCATTCGCCCTCTAGTGATTGGCACCTTAGGTGGCAATTCTGGGGGCTACGTCCTGGCATCAGAAACCTGTGGTTTAGACATTATCGGTGCTGAGTATCTGCGGGATGTGGAACCGGGAGAATTAGTGTGGATTAATGAAGAAGGCATTGCTTCCTTCGATTGGAGTCAAAAGCCAGAGCGCAAAGTTTGCATCTTTGAGATGATTTACTTTGCTCGCCCTGATAGCGTCATGGATGATGAAACTGTGTTTAGCTATCGGTTACGCCTAGGGCGTCAGCTGGCAAGAGAGTCAAAACCAGATGCGGACATGGTGATTGCTGTACCCGATTCTGGTATCCCCGCAGCTATCGGCTTTTCCCGAGAGTCCGGTATTCCTTACGGAGAGGGACTGATTAAAAATCGCTATGTGGGTCGTACCTTTATCCAACCCACTCAGACTATGCGAGAAACTGGCATCCGCATGAAACTTAATCCCCTCAAAGATGTCTTAGTTGGTAAACGAGTGGTACTAGTAGATGACTCCATTGTTCGAGGAAACACCAGCAGCAAACTTATCAAAGCGTTGCGTGATGCAGGTGTAGCTGAGGTACATATGCGAGTCTCGTCTCCCCCAGTTACTCATCCTTGCTTCTTTGGAATAGACACCGATAAGCAAGATCAACTGATTGCCGCCACCAAGTCAGTAGCAGAAATAGCGAATTATATTGGTGTAGATTCCCTCGATTATCTGAGTTGGGAGGGAATGATGCTAGCCACAGGGAAAGACTCCAAGAGTTTCTGCTCTGCTTGTTTCACAGGTAATTACCCTGTTCCCCTTTCAGAAGAACTCAAGCGTTCTAAATTGATGCTAGAAGAGGTACAGGTTTGAAGGTAAAAGGAAAAAGGGAAAAGGTGGCACCACACCCATAACAGGGTGAAGAAATTCACCCAATCCCTTTGCCTTTTTCCTGCCCCCCGATCTTCGCTCATAAGGGTAGGTTTTTTACTTTGACCTCAGGTGT
>WTKN01000095.1:26693-63815 GCA_011524395.1 Moorena sp. SS36440bin_2 | reverse complement strand
CCTGCTCCCTGCTCCCTGCTCCCTGCTCCCTGCTCCCTATTTCAACAGTTAATTTTACTTTTTTCCGACTACTTAACGAATATGACAGATATACAACGCCCCAATTACTTTACTTCCCAGTTTCTAATAGAAGAAGACTTTAACGATGAGCAAGCCTACCATCGTGACATGCGCCTGCGTCACAATCGTTTACTCCATGAATGGGGTGTGGTGACAGGATTAGAAGTAACTAAAGCCGGGGATAAAAGAATTGCCGTTAGTGAAGGCATGGCCATGGATAAAGATGGTCGAGAAATTATTGTTTTACCCAATTCTCCCGTACCGAAAACCATTAACTTAGATGGATTACCACTCAATACAACTATTGAAATTACCATCATCTATCACGAAATTAAGGATAAGCCTTACCGACTAGGTAACGAAACTAAATACACTCGCACCACTGAACGTCCCAAATTTATCATCTACGGTGGTAAAAAAAAGGAACACTGTGATGACGATGAAGTAGAGGTCAGAACTGGTAGTGCCCCCACTGATGATAATGTGATTATCTTGGCACGGGTGACCCTAGACAACAACGGTAACGTTAGTACAGTGGATAATTCTGTACGCAAGCTTGCTGGTGCTAAGTTATCTACCCTCGATAAGTTAGAAGTAGATGGTACGATTTCCGCCACCAACTTAAACCTGACAGGAGACTCGACTATCGATGGTTCCCTGACCGTGAATGGAAACCTGGAAGTAAAAGGGGATGTGGTTGCCCGTGATACGGAGCATATTGCCGGGGATGTGTCCTTGGGAGACCAAGACAGTGATGAAGTGAAAGTTACAGGGGTAATTCGCTCCGGGCATTCATCTGGAGCACTGAGGGTGGATGATGGGTTACATACCACTGGTCCTCTGACAGTAGATGGAAATGTTGGTATTGGCACAACTAATCCTAGTCAAAAATTAGAGGTAAATGGAACTGTCAAAGCCACTAGGTTTGAAGGAGATGGTTCTGGTTTAACTGGGATTAGTGCTGGAAAGTGGTCTGATGGTGGTAGTAACAGGATTTACTATAATGCTGGCAATGTCGGCATTGGCACAAATAATCCTATTGAAAAATTAGAGGTGACTGGAACGGTCAAGGCCATTGCTAATCATACGGGCAGAGATTCAGCCTACGGAGTTTACAGCAAATTACATAGCAATGACGGTGGCAGTAAATATGGTTTGCTAGCACAAGTAACGGGTGGTACCAGTAGTGGTAGGCTATATGGTGTCTATGGTAATGCTTCTGGTGGACAAACTCAATTTGGTGGCTATTTCACTGCTACTAATACCGGCAATAGAACCGCCTACGGAGTTCAAAGCACTGTAGGTGGCAATGAAAATGGCACTAAATATGGTTTGCTAGCACGAGCAACGGGTGGTACCACTGGTAACCGATTTGGTGTCTACGGTAATGCTTCTGGTGGACAAACTCAATATGGTGGCCATTTCATTGCTACTAATACGGGCAATAGTACCGCCTATGGAGTTTGGAGCCAAGTAGCGGGCAATGAAAATGGTACTAAATATGGTTTGCTAGCACGAGCAACGGGTGGTAGCACTGGTAACCGATATGGTGTCCACGGTTATGCTTCTGGTGGAGCAACTCAATATGGTGGCCATTTCACTGCTACTAATACCGGCAATAGTACCGCCTACGGAGTTTGGAGCGTTGTAGGTGGCAATGGAAATGGCACTAAATATGGTTTGTTTGCACAAGCAACAGGTGGTACCACTGGTACCCGATTTGGTGTCAGGGGTATTGCCTCTGGGGGACAAACTCAATATGGTGGCCATTTCACTGCTACTAATACGGGCAATGGTGCCGCCTTCGGAGTTAACAGCATTGTAAATGGCAATGGCAATAGTACCGCCTACGGAGTTAACAGCCAAGTAGCGGGCAATGGTAATGGCACTCAATACGGAGTTAACAGCCAAGTAGCGGGCAATGGCAATGGCAATAAATTTGGTTTGTATGCACAAGCAGCAGGTGGTACCACTGGTACCCGATTTGGTGTCAGGGGTATTGCCTCTGGGGGACAAACTCAATATGGTGGCCATTTCACTGCTACTAATACAGGCAATACTACCGCCTACGGAGTTCAAAGCACTGTAGGAGGCAATGAAAATGGCACTAAATATGGTTTGTATGGACAAGCAACAGGTGGTACCAGTGGTAGCCGATTTGGTGTCTACGGCTTTGCCAATGCTCAGAATAATAGCAGTGCAATTGTATACGGTGTCTACGGTGTTGCCAGTGGTGGTAAAACTAGTTATGCTGGCTACTTCCAAGGTAATGCAAATGTAACAGGTAATTTAACCGCTGGTCGTGTCGGTATTGGCATCACAAATCCTACTGAAAAATTAGAGGTGGCTGGAACGGTTAAAGCTACTAAGTTTGAAGGGGATGGTTCTGGTTTAACTGGTATTAGCGCTGGTGGTGGAACCAAGTGGTCTGATGGTGATAGTAACAGTATTTACTATGATGGCAATGTTGGTATTGGCACCAAAAGCCCCAAGGCCAGACAGCATATTGTCGGTGACTTAGTTCTTGGCAAAGATGCCAATAACCAGAAGTTTATTTTTCATTCAAGAACTTGGAAAAATGGCGACTTTCTCCACTTCACTTGTGATAAACCTGACGGTAATTGGGATTGGAACAAAGGCATAATTTTCTATCGCAATGGTAAGGTCCAAATTAGAAGTGGCAATTTAGAGGTGGCTGGAACGGTTAAAGCTACTAGGTTTGAAGGGGATGGTTCTGGTTTAACTGGTATTAGTGGCGACGGACAGTGGCAGAGCGTATCGGGTAACCATATTCGCTACGATGGCGGTGTTTTGGTTGGTAATTATCTTCTCCCTAGAACTAATGACTCTCAAGAAACAGGAGTATCCGGTGCCAGCTTCGCCATAACAGAAACAGTAAATAAGATTCCGCGCTGCTACGGTGTTAGGGGTCATTTCCAGGGTTTTCTAACGTCTATCGTTGTAAAAGATGAAAAACATCCAGACGACGAAATTATAGTTAAAGATCAGCCTAAAGATACCACAGATGATAGTTTTGAAGGTCAGATTTCAATTTTAGGAGGCATTACTCCAGAAAACAGTCCTGAGTCTGTGAAATCTGGGGATTTTCTTGAACAGCGAACTGATATCTCTGTAGAGGCAGTTGATACCATTAAAGGGGGTACTGTTCAACCTGTTGATACCATTGAGGGAGACATACCTTCAAAGCTAGGTTTTTTCAAATCTGGATATGGTGGCTATTTCACTGCTATCAATGGTGGGGCATCTACTGTCTACGGAGTTTTCAGTGAAGTAACAGGTCGTCAAGGAAGTACCTCCTTTGGTGTTTACGGTAGTGCCAAAGGTGCTGGCAACAATTATGCTGGCTACTTCAATGGTAGAGTGCATGTAACAGGTAATATAACAGCGAACAATCTCCAACAAAAATCCTCACGACAGTTCAAAGAAAATATTAATACCCTGGCCATAGAAGATGCCCTAGAAACCCTGGAAGGACTCAATCCTGTTCAATTTCGCTACAAAGAAGATCACCAAAAAGAAACCCACATTGGATTTATTGCGGAAGATGTGCCGGATTTAGTAGCAAGTAGCGATCGCAAAACCCTCAGTCCGATGGATATTGTGGCGGTTTTAACTAAAGTGGTGAAGGAGCAAAATAACACGATTTCCTTGCTAATGGAAAAGGTACAAACTTTGGAACACAAAAGTCAATCTAGCGCTTTTTAGCGTAATCAAGTAAACATAATTTTTGACTTCTTCCCTATTCCCTGCTCCCTATTCCCTGTTCCCTGTTCCCTGTTCCCGACTTCTGCAAGAAGTCTAAGCAATAATTTTTACCAGACCCAATTGAAAACTGCTGTAAAATGACAGATATACAACGTCCCAATTACTTTACTGCCCAGTTTCTACTAGAAAAAGACTTCAACGATGAGCAAGCCTACCATCGTGATATGCGCCTGCGTCACAATCGTTTACTCCATGAATGGGGTGTGGTGACAGGATTAGAAGTAACTAAAGCCGGGGATAAAAGAATTGCCGTTAGTGAAGGCATGGCCATGGATAAAGATGGTCGAGAAATTATTGTTTTACCCAATTCTCCCGTACCGAAAACCATTAACTTAGATGGATTACCACTCAATACAACTATTGAAATTACCATCATCTATCACGAAATTAAGGATAAGCCTTACCGACTAGGTAACGAAACTAAATACACTCGCACCACTGAACGTCCCAAATTTATCATCTACGGTGCTAAAAAAAAGGAACACTGTGATGACGATCAGGTAGAGGTCAGAACTGGTAGTGCCCCTACCAATGATAATGTGATTATCTTGGCACGGGTGACCCTAGATAACAACGGGTTCATTGATCAGGTGGATAACTCTGTACGGAAACTAGCCAGTGCTAAGTTATCTGCCCTGGATAAGTTAGAGGTAAATGGAACTGTCAAAGCCACTAGGTTTGAAGGGGATGGTTCTGGTTTAACTGGGATTAGCGCTGGCGGCACAAAGTGGTCTGATGGTGGTAGTAACAGGATTTACTATAATGCTGGCAATGTCGGCATTGGGACAAATAATCCTAGTGAAAAATTAGAGGTGGATGGAGCTGTTAAGGCAACGTCACTGACTATCGAAGACAACCTCACTGTCAATGGCAATATTAAAACCACTGGCATGATTAGGGGGTCATCAATGCCGCCTAATCTAATCAGAAATTCCTACATGAATATACTCGATGGCAACAAGCCTGCTGGGTACACCACCCTTGGGAATGTTACTTTAGAAGCAGCCCACCCTTTCACGAAAGGGTTTGAAGGACCCTATGTAGGCGAAAAACCAGCCAATGCTGCCGATAGTGTAGATGATGCAACCGAAGAAAATCCTTATTGGTTTGGCAGAGTTAACAAAGGTGCGCGAATAAAAAGAGGTGGTTTAGCTGATGGTTGGGCTGGTTTTACTGACGGTAAGATTTTGAAAATTACTGGGGATAATTCAGGACAACATACCATGATACTTTTTCCCTTTGAGTCCCGAGGTAATTTTTTAACCAAAAAGTACGTACATCTCAAAGCTTGGCTCAAGATTTCTTCCGGTAAACAAGTGGGATTTGGCGAAATTGCTGGGTGGTCTAACCGAAAGCCTAATAGTGGATTGATAATTACCAAGGAACAAAGTGATAATGCTCCAGATGGTTGGTATCGAGTAGATGGCATAATTTCCACATCTGAGGTAACGAAGTTGGGTGGTCAGAGTTTTTCTATGGGTATAGTGGGTGACGACGCTGACGGATCTTTTGAAGTATATCTAGCCTTACCATACCTAGCCAATTTAGATAATGATAGCTGGCTTCCTAGTGTTTCTGATCTGCTTTCGCGGGATGGGTTAACAGTTCATCCTACTTCTGGTAATGTTGGCATTGGGACAACAGATCCTAGTCAAAAATTAGAGGTAGATGGAATTGTTAAGGCGACTAGGTTTGTAGGAGATGGTTCTGGTTTAACTGGGATTCGTGCTGGCGGTAGTACAAAGTGGTCTGATGGTCGTAGTAACAGGATTTACTATAATGCTGGCAATGTCGGCATTGGGACAAATAATCCTAGTCAAAAATTAGAGGTGGCTGGAACTGTTAAGGCAACTAGGTTTGAGGGGGATGGTTCGGCTTTGGGTTCCCTGACAGTGGATGGTAATGTTGGTATTGGCACAACATCTATTCATAATCCTCAGGGTTGGAACCAAGTTTTAGACATTTTAGGTTCACAGCATGCTCGGTTAAATGTCAGGTCTGGTGGTGGGGTAGTAACCAGTGTTTTTAGTCATGATGATTGGAATGGAGCCAGAGGCGTAATTGGAACGGAATCGAACCACCCATTAACCTTTGCTACTAACTATCAACACCGTATGACGATTGACCCCAATGGCAATGTAGGCATTGGCACAGCGAACCCAACACAAGCTTTAGACATGGGAGGACGGAAGAAAAATCTTAAATTTGACTACGGACATATTGGGGAAACTGGCAGTGGAGCAGCAACCATAATCGCCAATAAAGCTCGTGTGAGCGAAAGTGAGAATAATCGTGTTGATTATTCCCACAGCAACCCAGATGGTGTTAGTGCCATCGAACTTTTCTATAACAATGGAATTTCATTCTTCACCAAACCCACAGATAGCGATACTCCTACTGTAGAGGGAGAGCAATTTTTCTCTTCTGGAGATAGAACCTATGAGCGTATGCGAATATCTTCCAGTGGCAATGTTGGCATTGGCACCACAAATCCGAGGGTAAAACTAGAAGTGTCTGGAGATATTCAAGCTACCGGAAAATTATCTTCTCAAGATGGCAAAGTGAGAAGAGACTTTGTGACATGGAGTACTACAGTAAGAACATCTAACCCCATACATATCAAAACTAATATTCCTAAGAAATCCAATGTTATGTATAGGATTTTAGTGGAAGGCTATAACTATGGAGTTAGTGCTGCTATTAATTCCGATATAGTTGGATATTCTTACCAAGAATGGGAAAATATAGGACAGGCTCAAGCAAACGATTATGCCAATGGTGTCAGCATTTCCCAGTACTACAGTTCTGATGGTTACGTTGTTGTAAAATTAACTACAACAGATACTTACTTTATCGGTTTTTCAGCTTCGGCATGGTTTACGAACCCGAATGGTATTGGTTTTGATATTTCTGCAACAGTTCATCATCAAGCTGAAGATTTGTAAGTTTTAGATACTATTAGGGTAGGTATTTCCCAGCAATTACAACAAACTTAGTAGTGGAACCCTAGCAATACTCGGTCATTCTCGATACACAGGCAGTGAGATTATGGGATATCAACGGGCAAGCCAAACCAAAAACAATCAAACAACCCCAAAGGGGAAAACTGTTCAAGCCAAGCCAACCCCCTTGGCTACCCATAGTCCGGTTCACCCGATGCTGCAACTCCAACGAAAACTGGGAAACCAAGCCGTCAATCGTCTCATCCAGACAAAAATGCAAGTGGGGGAACCAGATGATGTGTACGAGAAGGAAGCAGACAGTGTTGCAGCCCAAGTAATGCGGATGTCAGCACCCTCAGTGCAAAATTCCATGGAGGAAGAGGAGGTTCAAACTAAGCCCATAGCGCTACAGTTACAATCGGAGGAAGAAGAAATTCAAACTAAGCCGATAGCGCTACAGTTACAATCGGACGAAGAGGAAATACAAACTAAGCCGATCGCCCTACAGTTACAATCCGATGAAGAGGACATTCAAACTAAGCCGATCCCCCTACAGTTACAATCCGACGAAGAGGACATTCAAACTAAGCCGATCGCCCTACAGTTACAATCGGACGAAGAGGAAATTCAAACTAAAGCAAATCCTGGTCAAACCCCAGCAGTATCCCCTAATTTAGAAACTAAAATCCAATCCCGACGGGGTACCGGTCAACCTCTGCCAGCATCTACCCGTGCTTTCATGGAACCCAGATTTGGGGCTAACTTTAGTGGGGTGCGGGTGCATACAGACTCTAGTGCTGTACAGATGAATAAGGAGTTGGGAGCCCAAGCCTTTACCCATGGTAGGGATATTTTCTATGGTGCGGGGAAGTCTCCTGGTAAGAATAGTTTGACGGCCCATGAGTTGACGCACACGATCCAGCAGACCGGGGGAATTCAGGCGAAGGTAATTGATCCAGGACTTACGCAAAGCCCCCTAAATCCCCCAATTCTGGGGGACTTTGACATCATTCCCCCCCAAAATTGGGGGGTTAGGGGGGCAAAACCAACTAAACTTCGTAAGTCCTATGATCAACAGGCCAAGAAGACAAATAAATTCGAAAATAAGACTGGGTTTGCTGTTCCGATCAAGGATAGTCCCGGGAATGGGGTAAATCAAGAATCTCAGACTCTTGTCAAGGATACTGATATAAAACCAGAAGTCGAGGGGGAAAATACAGTTAACACAGAGGTAGTTGCACCTCAAGAAACTTCTGAGACTAAGGCTGAAACAGCCCCAAAGCTGGAAATAAATGCCACATCGGTTAGTTCTGGAGTTTCTCCAGAGAAAAACCAGGAGGCAATGGCTCCAGAAGCAGCTAATCAAGGGATTAAAGCGGAGGTAAATCAAGAAACCACGGCAACAGCTGCTGAAGCCACACCCCAAGAAACTACTGCTGCTTCCCCAGAGTCAGATCCAGATTTTAAAGCAATGGTTGCTAAAGCTAAGGGAGTTGCCAATAAGGAAAAACAACACGCCCCAGCTAGTACAAAAGCGAAACAAGCCCAAGCTGCAGCGGTAAGTCCAGCGAAGGAAATAGAAAGCAAAGCCCAGGCCAATCAAGTGGGTGAGATGGCACAAGCTCCCACTCCTGGTTTTAATGCTGCTGCTTTCAAGGCTAAATTAATGGAGCGCATCCAGTCAGCAGTTCCGAAAACTCTTGAGGAGGCGGATGAGTTTAAGGATAGTAACAAACTGGCTTCTGTCAAGAGCCAGATGCAAAATACCGTTAAGCAAGAGCAAACTGCATCTCAAGCACCCTTAGAACAGAAGGCGAAACAAGCACCGGATACCAGCAGTATTAAACCCAAATCAGTAACTCCCCTACCTGCCAATGAAGCCGGAGCAGTAACCAAAAATATTGGTGCTGATAAAGCTATTGCTAAAGCCAAGGGACAAGGTGAAGTGGAGGCACCCCTACAAGAAAGTAGCCAAAAACTTGACCAACAGATGGCTGAGGCTGATGTTACCTCGGAACAGTTAGCTAAATCCAATGAACCCCAATTCCAAACTGCTTTAGCAGCAAAACAAGAGGCTCAAACTAATGCCAGCCAAGCACCCCAAGCCTATCGTCAGTTCGAGCAAGACCAGTTAACCCAAGCCCAAGGGGAAGCTGCAACCACAGCCGGGCAACAACTGCAAGGAATGCATGGCTCCCGCGCTCAGTTATTAGCTCAGGTTACCAATCAGCAAATTCAAGCTAAGGGTAAGGATGAGCAAGAACGAGCTAAGGTTGCTGGGGATATTCAAAAGATTTACAACCAAACTAAAACTAAGGTTGAGGACATTCTCAATGGCTTAGATGGTAAGGTTAATCAAGAATTTGACGCTGGTGCCAATCAAGCCACCAAAGCCTTCGAGAACTACGTTGATGAAAAAATGAGGGCTTACAAAGATGAGCGTTATAGTGGTATTACTGGTGCAGGACGTTGGCTTAGAGATAAATTCCTCGGTTTACCTTCAGAGGTTAATGTTTTTTATGAACAGGGGCGACAACTTTACCTGGCAAAAATGGATGTTGTCCTCGATCAAATTGTCAACATTATTGGTACTGCCTTAACCGATGCTAAAGCAGAAATTGCTAAGGGTAGGCAGGAAATTAAAGACTATGTAGCTCAATTACCCGAAAACCTGAAAACTGTAGGTCAACAAGCCGCCACAGATATTCAAAGTCAATTCGACCAGTTAGAACAAAGCGTTGACAGCAAACAAGATCAGCTAATTAATACTCTGGCCGAAAACTATAACGAAAAGCTGCAAGCCGTTGATGCTCGCATCGAAGAGATGAAGGCTGCTAACCAAGGGTTAGTTGATCAAGCAGCCAATGCCATAACTGGAGTCATCGATACCATTAAGAAACTCAAAGACATGTTGCTGAGTGTCTTGAGTAAAGCGTCTGATGTAATTGGCACCATTATTAAAGACCCCATCGGCTTCCTAGGCAATTTAATTAGTGGTATTAAACAAGGCTTTGAGAATTTTGTCGGTAACATTGGGCAACATCTACAAGCCGGTTTAATTGGCTGGTTAACTGGAGCCCTGGGACCCATGGGTATTCAACTACCTGATGACATCTTTAGCTTACCGGGAATATTCAGCTTAGTAACCCAAGTGTTGGGATTGACATTTAACTATATTCGTGGTAAAGCAGTCAAACTCTTTGGGGAACCAGTAGTAGCTGGCATGGAGAAAAGCGTCGAAATATTCCAGATATTACGCGATCGCGGACCCATGGGACTGTGGGAACATGTTAAGGAACAGTTCAACGACCTGAAACAAACAGTCATCGAAGAAATCAAGAACATGGTAGTTACCCAGGTGATCACCGCCGGGGTGAAGTGGGTTCTGAGCTTGTTAAATCCCGCATCAGCCTTTGTCAAAGCTGCCATGGCAATCTATGACATCATCATGTTCTTTGTCAATCGCGGTAGTCAGGTGCTGGAATTGGTAAATGCAGTTGTGGATGCCGTGAGTGCGATCGCATCTGGTGCAGTTGGTGGTGCAGCGAAGTTGGTAGAGAATGCTTTAGCGAAAGCTGTACCAGTGGTAATAGGGTTCTTGGCTTCTTTGTTGGGTATTGGTGGTTTGGCGAAGAAGGTTGAGAAGATTATTGGTAAGATTCGCGAGCGGATTGACAAGGCGATTGATAAGGTGTTGTTAAAGGCGAGGAAGCTGTTTAATAAGGTTGTCAAGAAAGGGAAAGCTGCTGTAGCACAGGTAGTTCAGTGGTGGAAAGCCAAGAAAAAATTCAAAGGAAGGGACGGTGAGAATCATCAATTATTCCTCAAAGGATCACAGACTGCAACTACTTTGATGCTAGCCAGTCAACCTAAAACATTTTTTGATTTTATCAAACGCCTTAAAATAGAAAAGGGTAACTCAGAAGCTTTGAATGCAAAAATTAGTGCGGAAGCGAAAGCAGAGGAAATAGATAAAGAGTCCAAAAGAAAATTGGAAGGTACGACAAAACAAGAAAAAAAAGCTGACAGTAAGAATAAGAAGGATAAAATTGAAAAATTACTGGCGGAACTAGCACCTTCTGTTGCCATATTATTAGGCATAAAACCTGAGGAATTACCAAAATCCGTGGTGGTTTATAAAACGACTACCAGAGATGGCTCTTTATTCGCATTAAGAACTGAAGCAAAGATATTGTCGAGAGAAGGTGAACCAGGTTCGTCACCAAAAGAAACTAATCCAGTATACCAGGCTTTGTTCTTAAGGAAAAAAGGAAATGGTAGTTACTACGTCAGAGGTCATATGCTCAATGATAATATTCATGGACCTGGTGTTTTGAAAAACCTGACCCCACTGTCACAAAAAGGAAACAAGAATCATCTTATAGAAGCTGAGGAAGCAATTAAAACTGCGGTGCAATCTGGAGCAGTAGTTAGATATACCATCGATGCCCAATATGCTTACAGTGTTTCTGTGCCAGACGACGATGAAGAATTGCAAAAAGCTGGAATTGATAGCGCAGAATGGGAAAACGTTAGAAAAGTTAGAGAAGCAGAAAATAACGTTCCCAAGGGATTGACAGTGGAAGCAGATTTGTTGAAAATAAATCCTGATGGAAAATGGGTTAAAGATAAAGCATTAGTTCCTCTAAAATCGATTATTAATCCAGTTGAAACCAATCTTAGTTCCTATAAAACTGGAAAAGAACCACCAGAGAAAGCCCTTGGAATTAAAACCTCTTCTATTGACGATCTTGTGGCTAAGACGGGAATAGAAAAGAGCTTAATGGAAGTTATTCAAAGTGCAGCAAAATCCATTCCTGGAAGCATAACTAATATTCATCAAATCGCAAATGCGCTAACACAAGCTAGTGGCTATGTTGCGGCTAAAGACAAGTTGTATCGAGAGGCGTTCACTAAAATCATCAACATGAAGCGTACAGAAGTTAAACTTAACTAAAAATAAGTGAGCATGGACATTATGGAATTTTATGAAGAGTTGCATTTGAAATTAATTGATGCCAAAGATGAAAATATAATTACCCTTGAAACCTGGTTCAATAATCCTTTAATTCCTACCCCTGACATTGAAAATTATCGCCTCCCACCATCATTTTTAGAAATTTACCAAAAGTCTGATGGTATGAGAATTCAATGGGAAGCAACAAACATCGAACAGGCTTATGGAAGCATGGAATTTCTGAAAATGGAGGCAGTCTTATCAAGTTGGGAAGACAGCATTTATGAGCCTGAAGATTTAGAAATGAATGAAATGCTCGAATTTTTTCACCCATTTGATCAGGTCAGCCCTGAAATTTTGTGTGGTTTCATGATTACCCCAAATGAGACCTATCAATCAATCTATTTGAATATGGCAGGAGAGACAGACACCTCTTTCCTGGATCTTGATTTTGACGGTTACGTAACCATGTTGTATGAATCTAGAGCCTACAAAAACTGGCCGATTATTTTGCTGAACATACAAAACAATGACTTAGAAAGTCCTCTTATAAGTGATTTCAAATCGGATATGCCTGTGTTGTTTCCAGATTTTGATTGGGATAAGTATGTCAGTATATATCAATCCTTAAAGCTATAACGATGAACAATCAAATTAAAAACTTCCCTTTGCACAAAGTGCGATCGCATGATCTTGTAGGGTGCGCCCTTAGACAGCATAACCCACCAAAGCAAACACTATGCAACTGCATACCCAGTATGTTCACGAATCTCGGGGGGATGGAAAGCCAGAACAATCCTATCCTTTGGTACTCCTGAAGCAACCAATTCATCCGTGATCCCATCTTCAATACCGTCGTAGTGAATCCAGATTTTACCATCGCGGATTTGAGCATGAACAATCGTACCATATACACGGCGATGATTTTCCCAGCCTTCATGGAGCAGCATAAAATGGTTGCGAACGCGCCCCGCGTGACCTACGGTCAATCGTTAACCTAACCCAGAATAACTTAG
The DNA here is from genome assembly GCA_011524395.1 of Moorena sp. SS36440bin_2. Lineage (GTDB taxonomy): Bacteria > Cyanobacteriota > Cyanobacteriia > Cyanobacteriales > Coleofasciculaceae > Moorena. The sequence continues at coordinate 51,054 of WTKN01000095.1, read as the reverse complement.
AACTCTAAAGGAAGTCCATTATTGTATAATGGTTTTGTATCAAGATTTGCATAGATTTCCCGTCATAGCCAGCGAATGAGAGACGTATTTCATAATGCTGTAAGGCACGGACTAGAAAAAGATGGCTGGACAATTACCGATGATCCTCTAAGGATTCGGTCTGGCCGAGTTGATATGCAAATAGATTTGGGAGCTGAGAGGTTACTTGCAGCAGCAAAAGGAAATGAAAAAATTGCTGTTGAGATAAAAAGCTTCACCAATCCATCTAATATTTCTGAATTCCACACTGCTCTGGGGCAATTTTTAAACTATCAAGTTGCTTTAGAACAAGAAAAACCTGAATTTAAACTGTTTTTAGCAATACCTGTTGGGGCATTAAGGACTTTCTTTAGTCTACCATTTGTGCAAACAGTAGTTAAGCGTTTTCAGCTCAGTCTCTTGGTTTATGATCCATCTGAAGAGGTGATTTTACAATGGAAAAAATAATCCAGTATCGCCAATACATTAAACAACTTCTGAGTGATTATGCCAGTAAAAGTCCATCTGATGAAGATGTTGAAGCTGCCTTAATATTTGACTCAGACCACGATCATTACCAAGTTGTCTATACTGGTTGGAAGAATCGCCAACCCATGTATGGTTGTGTTCTACATTTCAGCATCAAAAATGCCAAAATCTGGATACATCATGATGGAACTGAAATTGGTTTTGCCAACGAATTCGTCAAATTGGGAGTACCAAAGACTGATATTGTACTAGCATTTCAAGAACCTGCTGTACGTCAATATACTGACTTTGCAGTGAATTAGATTCAGATAACGATGCTAAACCCTATACAACCCCATACCCAGTATGTTCACGAATCTCAGGGGGATGAAAAGCAAGAACAATGCTATCCTTCGGTACTCCTGAAGCAACCAATTCATCCGTGATCCCATCTTCAATACCGTCGTAGTGAATCCAGATTTTACCATCGCGGATTTGAGCATGAACAATCGTACCATATACACGGCGATGATTTTCCCAGCCTTCATCGAGGAGCATAAAATGATTGCGTTCGCTACTGATAATTACAGAGGTTGTCACATCACCATAGCGGTAAGGAAGATTGGCGTAATACTTTAAAATATTTTCTAGGGTTTCACGCCATTGCTCTAAACGTTGATTGGTGGTTTCCATTCGATAATTTCCTCAATTTTTACATCGAAAACAAGTAGGCGAAAACCAGGTTCTTCCAACAGAATTTGTCCAGCTTCCTCCTCAAACAATGTCTCAAAAATCTTGCGAGCAACTGCCAGATATATTTGGCGATTAGGATCTCGTTTCTTGAGTATCCTACTATATAAAAAGAATTGTCCCCATGCTTTTTCAAGATCATTAATAGGAGAAGGGCTGATAAAAGTTTTTACTTCAACCGCTATTTTTGTAGCACCTCGTTCAGCAGCAATCAGTTTTTCAGCACCTAAGTCAACTAAGGCATTACGGGTACCGATTTTGAGAATCAGTGGATCATCAGTAATAGTCCAACCATCTTTGATCAGAGCGGTTTTGACAGTATCATGATAAAGGTCTTTAGCAGGCATCGACGAGTTGTTCCATAGTTTGAGGTTTAATTTTTCCAGTCCGCTGATAGCTGAACGCGCACGCGTGCGCGTAGCGCTTAAGCTGATAGCTGAACGCGCACGCGTGCGCGTAGCGCTTAAGCTGATAGCTATACTAGCAAAGCCCTAAACCTGGAACTCAAACCAGGACTGTCATTAACCACAACTGGCTTTACTTTAATGTATCAAAAAAATGAATGATTATACTGAAAATTTCCCTTTAGACAAAGAGTTAACCTTAAGCGACTCCTCCAATCCCTTAACCATTCCCACAACTTCCCTATCCCTCACCAAACAAAACGACCAAATCATCGAATGTCGTCTTACCTTCCACGTAACCTCCGAACTTTATCACCGCATCGATACCGAAAAACTATTCAACCTCAAACCAGAAGTAAGGGCACCCATGAGTGGTGGTAACTTTCTCCCCAGTGGTGACATCCAAATTGAAACCACTCTCCAACCGGATTTACTGCCACAGCTATTAGAAAAGGCTTCCACCGCAGAAGAAGCTGCTAACTACCTGCTTCACCTTTGTCAACAACCCGAAAACCCCTTAACAAACAAACTACTCAACACCGAAAGCTGGCTATGCTTATCAGTAAAACAGCAACAACCCAACGGTGAAGTCGGTTATAACACCTTCTGGAACTACCTTAATCCTTCCACCATTAACCACCCAGAAGCTACCAGCGAAGAACTTTCAGAAGGAATTGTTAACTTTTTCAAAGAATGGACCCAAGCCAATTTAGCTGAAGCTACCCAAAACGCCACCTCTGAATTTATTGAAGGAATTACCAGCATTTTTAACGAATTAGTTGATGAAAAATTCTCTGACACAGAAGAAGATACCACCACAAACCAATCAATCCTTACCGCAATAGTTAACTTTTTTGAATCAGACCAATGGCAATTTGTCAATATACCAGAAACATCAGCCTTGCGTCTTTTATTCCGGGGTGAAAATGGACAATGGACTTGCTACGCCCAAGCCAGAGAAGAACAAAGACAATTTGTTTTTTATTCAATGTGCCCCGTTAAGGCTCCAGAAAACAAGCGCCTAGCCATCACAGAATTCATCACCCGCGCCAACTATGGCATGATTATGGGTAACTTTGAATTCGATTTAGACGATGGAGAAATTCGTTACAAAACCAGCATTGATGTACAAGATAACAATCTTAGTTTGGCTTTGATTAAACCAATAGCTTATGCTAACGTGATGACAATGGATGAATATTTACCGGGGATTATGGCAGTTATTGAATCAGAGGTGGAAGTGAAAGAAGCGATTTTGCGGATTGAGGGTTAAGACAGGAATAGGCTTACCCAGATAATTCACCAGCAAGTTTCAAAACAGCCATTCTTGTGGAGTAATCAAGAGTAAATATAGCGTTTATAGTACTCATGAGGTACAGTATTATTTGAGGTTGATTCCCTGTTAGCTGCGCTTGACCCATTAAGAATTAAATTCGCCACGGGTCGCACCTCTTAATGCAGCGCATCGCTATTCGCTCTTATCTCTTCCCTGTTCCCTGTTCCCTACTCCCTGTTCCCTACTCCCTACTCCCTGCTCCCTGCTCCCTGTTCCCTGTTCCCTGTTCCCTTTGCTATATCAGCAATCACATTAGGCATTTCCTAAATCCTCTGTTAATTCTGCTTCTGTTAATCTGAAAGTGTTGATATCATAGTCCCTCAACTTAGATCAAAAAACTACTCGCTCAATACTAGCTAGTTGAGCAGCAGCACCAGAGGAAAGTTTACCTAATTCATAAAGTTTCATCGCAGCACTTAAACATAATTCTTGTCCTAGTGTGGTGTTAGCTTTAAAGCCTGTGCGGTTTCTTCTGGAACACATAGGGTAACTTGATAGATAATCAACGGCAAAGCTACTTTGCTATAAGTGGTGAAAACCTCTGCAGGAAGTAGGATAAAACCGATCCATCGCTACTCCTGACTTCCTACTTCCTACTCCCTTGGGTGCAGCCCTAGGATTCTTTACCCATAGGATCATTTCCTACATTGACCAAAGGTCACGCTACGCGAACAAAAATAATCACAAATTGAGCATCAGGCATAAGCCGTTTCAGGGCTTTTAAATGACCTTCCGCATCCGAGCGTTTGCGGAACCGAGCAACAACTACTCGTTGCATTCTTGGCAATAGGCGGACTATCACCCACGGATGAAGGCGTTCAGAATAAGACATAATGAAACTATATCCTTTTATAGGGGTACTAGAGCCAGCCTTCGACTCTGGGAAATCATCAGGCTGGCTCTTAACATGGAAAGTTTAACGTCCATGTTAATTTAATTATAACAAAAACATAATCTTTAATTATAACATATATTAAAACTTTTGTAACAAATTATTTGCGTACTGTTTATAGTTATCTCTCTTCGATCAGATTGGGTATATAGCATTTTTATTTAAGATGTAAACATAGGATTTATATGAAAACTAAACAGCATATCTATAAACGGTAAACAGTATTAAAAATTAGCAATATTATTCATAAACTTTTGATAAATGTTATATATTAAAAATAAGCCAATTTTTGATACAAATTCCATGATTGCTCAACTTGGCACTCCCCAAATGTCCCCCCAAGAGTATTTAGCTTGGGAAGCAGAGCAACTTGCCCGCTACGGCTATATTGACGGTCAGATCTATGCCATGACTGGGAGCACCATCCCCCATAACCAAGTAGCTGTAAATCTAGTGGCTTTAATCAAACCCCACCTGCGGGGTAAACAATCTAAAACCTTGAGCAGGGATGCCAAAGTTGGAATTACAGAACAAGGTCCTTTTCACTATCCAGACGTATCCGTTACCTGTGATCACAGAGACCGCGCTGCCCGGGATTATATTCGTTATCCCTGTCTAATTGTAGAAGTGATCTCTAACACCACAGAAGCCTTTGACCGTGGCCAAAAATTTAGACACTATCGCCACATTGAAACATTACGAGAATATGTTTTGATTGACCCGGATCAAATGAGCGTAGAATGCTATCGATTAAACGAAAACCAGAGATGGGAACTGTACGATTATGCTACTAGCCCTGATCGCCCAGAAGATTGTCAAGTTGAACTTACCAGCATTGAGCTAGCATTTCCCATTAACTTGCTTTACGAAGACATTGACCAACTCGATAACAGCTAAAGCGATGAGATTTATCAATCCCAAAACTGACTACGCCTTCAAGAAAATATTTGGTTCCGCCGAAAGCAAAGACATTCTGATTAGTTTTCTCAATGCCTTGATTTATGACGGTAACCCTACCATTGAAGACTTAGAAATCATTAATCCCAACTTACCGCCAAAAGTTGAGGGATTAAAAGATACTTACCTTGATGTCAAAGCTCAACTTAAGGATGGCACCCTAGTTATCATCGAAATGCAAGTTTTAAATGTGCAATCCTTTGGTAAGAGAGTATTGTTCAACGCTGCTAAAACCTACGCCTTTCAACTACAAAAGGGAGAGGGCTACCGCATGCTAAAACCAGTCATTGCTCTGACCCTGACCGATTTTGAAATGTTCGCGGATCGCCATGATTTTACCTCTCGCTTCGTTTATCGAGAAGTATCTGATGGCTCGGTGTATCCCGAAAACGATATCGAACTAGTGTTCGTTGAGTTACCAAAGTTTACCAAAGAACTCCCAGAACTGGAAACCATTACCGATAAATGGATTTACTTTATCAAATCTGCGCGATCGCTTGCCTCCATCCCCGAAAATATGGACAATATTCCTGAATTACAACGAGCCTTTGAAATTGCCAATCAAGCCAACTTAACTCCCACTGAACTCGAAGATTTGGAACGTCGAGAAATGTTTATCTACGATCAGCAGGGAGCAGTTGCTCTTGGTCGGGAAGAAGGTCGGGAGCAAGGTCTTCAAGAAGGTCTTCAAGAAGGTCGGCTGGAAGGGAAAAAAGAAGAACAACGGATTATTGCTCAAAAATTACTCACTGTACTAGATGACGAAGCGATCGCGGCAACAACAGGATTGAGTCTGGAAGTAGTTCGAGAGCTGCGCGAGACAATGAATGAACCATGAATAATAACTTTGCCCAAACCCTTTGGTCTAATCCAGAGGGTTCGCGTAGCGTGGCCTACGGCCAATCGCGTTTTTTCCTCATAGATTACCAACTTCCCCAACACCCTCCCATCTTGTGAAGTTAGCTGTAACGAGGCGAAAGCTTGGCTCAATTCCCGATACTGATTGAAATGAAAATGGTATACCCCATGTTCGACGATCTACTCTCAGCATTACAAAGACTAAATAAACGACTAGAGCAAGCAGTAATAAAAGCACAAGCTGTGTACGGTTCTCAAGCAGCTACTGACCCTTATCGAGGTCTTCGTATTGATCGCGATCAGGTCAAGCAACTCCTAGATCGTCAACCAGGGATACCTTTGTTTGCACTAGATTCAGAAAAAACTGAGTCTGATCAGACTAACAATACACCATTAAACTGGCTCAAACAGACTTTCGGTTTGTCTGAATTTGATTTAGACGTGATGCTGATTGCCCTGGCTCCAGAAATTGATTTAGCTTACGAGGGTCTGTATGCCTATCTCCAGGATGATGTTACTCGCAGGCGACCTAGTATTGATTTAGCCTTAAATCTACTATGTCCCTCTGCTGAAGCCAAGCTGTTGCAACGAGTTCATTTTGCTCCTGACGCACCCTTAATCAAACATAGTTTACTTCACTTAATTCCTGACCCTCATCAGCTTAAACCACCAATATTATCCTATTATCTCAAGCTAGATGACCAGGTTATCCATTCTCTATTAAAACAAAAGAGTCTTGAACCGCGTTTAGAATCTTGGTGTCAATTGATAGATAGTCCTGCGGTTGAGGACAAGTTGCCGATTAGAGATGACATTAAACACATACTTCCTAAGTTAATCAAACACGCTCAAAATATCAGCCAGCCTCTAAATCTGTATTTCTCTGGTTTACATTCTACTGAAAAACGTCGTGGAGCGATCGCCCTTGCCGCTCAACTGAACAAGCAGTTATTAATTGCGGATTTATCTCAAGCTTTAGCAATTAAGGAAGAGTTTGACCAACTGCTAAAACTGTTATTTCGTCAAGCCTGTTTTCACGATGCTATCCTCTATCTAGAAAGTCTGGAAAGTTTAGATGCACTACAGACCAAAGAGCAGCATCTGTTATATAAAAGGGTACTTGACAGACTAACTGAGGCAAAAGGTGTGGTAATCTTATCTGGAACACAGTCGTTGGTGCCAAAGTTTACCAATCTCAACGGTGTGATTACTGTACCTTTTCCTACCCCGGATTTTTCCCAACGGCGCGTTTACTGGCAAGCTAGTTTAGAAACAAAAGGAATTGTACTTAGCGATCGCGACTTGGATACCCTCGCCAATTGTTTTACCTTGAGTTCAGCCCAAATAGGAGGAGCAGTAACAACTGCTTGTAATCAGGCTTTGTGGCGTGCTGCTCCCGAATTTGATCAGTTGCCATTAAACAATACAATTAAGCCAACCTTAAATAACTTATTAGCAGCGGCTCGTGACAAATCTGGTAATAATTTAACTGAATTAGCCCGCAAACTTAACCCTAAGTATAGTTGGCAAGACATTATCTTACCCCCCGATCAAATTGCTCAGCTCAAAGAAATTTGTAATCAAGCCAAGTATCGTCATATTGTCTATGAAAAATGGGGCTTTCACCGCAAGCTATCCATTGGCAAAGGATTAAATGTACTATTTTCAGGTCCACCAGGCACAGGTAAGACCATGGCGGCGGAAGTCATTGCTAATGAACTACAGCTTGAGCTATACAAAATTGATTTATCCCAAGTTGTCAGTAAGTACATTGGCGAGACTGAGAAAAATCTCAACCGCATTTTTATGGCTGCGGAAACAGCTAACGCTATCCTTCTATTTGACGAAGCAGATGCTCTGTTTGGCAAGCGGTCTGAAGTTCGAGATGCTCATGACCGCTACGCCAATATTGAAGTTGGGTATCTGTTGCAGAAGATGGAAGAGTATGAAGGAATATCAATTTTGACAACAAATTTGCGCCAAAATTTAGACGAGGCATTTGTGCGTAGGTTAGCCTTTACAGTACACTTTCCCTCACCAGATGAAGCTAGTCGTCGGCGCATTTGGGAGGGGATTTGGACTGAGGAAATCCCCTTGTCAGCAGATGTAGATTTTGAGTTTTTGGCACGGCAGTTCAAATTGAGTGGAGGGAATATCAAGAATATTGCCCTAGCCGCAGCTTTTCTAGCGGCTGAAGCAGGTAGTGCAGTGATGATGGAACATCTGTTACAGGGCACTCGCCGGGAGTATCAGAAGATGGGAAAGGTCTGGAGTGATGGAATGCGATCGCTTAAATAATCCGGCCATGATTCAGTAGTAAGCCAGTTTTATAAGGTGCTATGGATGACTTAAGTAGACGAAAGTACACAGGTGAAGGTAAGTGCGGCTACAAACCGCTTCCTGGTGCATGGCAAGAGCCAGAACCTTACATTGCTTCTAAAGCTTTGGCAGATGCAGTTAATACTGCTCTTTAATACTGCTCTCTACCTGCGTCTATGGAAAAGCTTCGTTCCGACCCTTTTCCCGCTATCATCCCGACCCCCACCTTTTCAGGTAGGGCGCGGGGCTTCTCGCGGCCTGGCTAAATTCAATTCCCAGACTGACGCCCTAATTCATAGACACCACAGCTCATACAAGCAATAATCCCGATACTGATTGCCCAACTGTGTCCCAGGCTAATTTCCACGAGGTAGTTACAAACTGCACCAATAACTAAAAAAGGCACAATGCTGACAACTGACGCATAGAAAGCGTTTTGAGATTCTGTGACCTTGCGGGTTCGTTCAAATTCCTCAGCCGAGATGTAAAAGAATCCCTCAGCAAAGTTAAACCAGCGGTTCAATTGCTCCATAATCCATTGCCTCAAGGACGAGAGGCTTAAATATAGCGCTAGAGACCACAAAGATGCTCCCGCGATCGCTGTAGTATCCACCTCGAATCGGAAGGGCAAAAATTCAGTCAGCATTGGTTCACGGATAGGGTAGGCTGGGGCAAGTTAATCGCTAAGTTAACCAACATTTAACTTCTCTATTTGAGTTGATCGCTTTAGTGTTAACGGTTAACGGTAGACACGCCCACAGTAGACAGGCACACAACGGTTAGTCAAAGATCAACCCTTAACAAAAAATTCAATCCTGAAATTGTGCAAGTTAAATGTGTATTAGCTTATTGAGGTATCTTAACAAAACTCAAGATTTTGTTAAATACCCTAAACAACCCAAAAACCCTGCTGATGGCAGATGATCTGGAGAGATATAAATGGAAAGACCCCTAACTAGCTAAAGCCAGAGTAGAACTAATGCGCAGTGGTTATTTATCAAGGCTTCTAATTTTCGCTGGACTGAGTTTAATGAGTTTAATCGGTTTAAGTACCCTTTCGAGTTTGCCCAGCCAGCCAGTAACTGCATCAGAACCTCCCTCAACCTTGGTAGCCGGAGTAAGAAGTTTTGCCAAAGGGGGTTCCTTTCCAGTAGAAAACTTCCGGGGCTACACCTCTGGCTTCGGTTACCGACCCTCTCCTAGAGGTTCTGGATGGGAATTCCACCGAGGTTTAGACATAGCTGCCCCTGAAGGAAGCTATATCCGTAACTGGTGGAGTGGTAAAGTAATCAAAATTTCCGATGGTACCGCCTGCGGCACTTCAATAACTATCCAATCGGGCAAGTGGCAGCACATCTACTGTCACATGAAAGGATACGCAGTTAAAAATGGAGATACTCGCTATTTAATTGACAACTCCGGTGGCATTCAGATCAAGGAAGGCCAACTGTTGCCTTCTGGAGCCAGAATCGGTCGAGTAGGGATGACTGGTCGTACCACCGGTCCTCATCTGCACTGGGGATTGAAGTATGGCAAGCAATACGTTGACCCAGCCCAGGTGCTGCGGGCAATGTATAAAACACGAGCTTGATTGGGACAAATATTAATGGTTAATGGCCATTAACCATTAACCATTAACCATTAACCATCAACATGTTTCAAAAATGCATGCCGCGTGATCGTTTAACTAGAAACTAAGAAACTACCAATTGTTCCTTGTCCATCTGGGTGTGTTCTTCTACAATTTTGCGTAACTGGTCTCCTTCAAGAGTTTCTTGATCTATCAACATGTCTACTAATCGGTCAATGATTACCCGATTTTCCCGGACTAACTGACGAGCATGGCCATGGCAATGCTGCACAATTGTGCGAACTTGGGCATCAATGTGGGCAGCGATTTTCTCTGAGTACTCAGACCTATTAATCACATTACCCCCTAGAAAGACTTCTCCCCCTGGATCTTCTAAGGACAGGGGACCCAAATCGCTCATTCCAAAGCGGGTTACCATCTGCCGTGCTCGCGAGGTAACTTGTTGCAAGTCCCCAACAGCACCAGTAGTCACTTCAGCCTCACCAAAAATTTCTTCTTCTGCCGCTCTACCCCCTAAAGCAGCAGTAATTTGGGCTTTGAGTTGAGCCCGAGTAATCAAACCTTGCTCTTCATCAGGAATATACCAGGTCAAACCACGGGCTTGCCCTCGGGGAATTAGGGTTACCTTCTGTACCGGGTCGTGATCCGGTAGAAGGGTAGAAATTACAGCATGCCCTACTTCATGGTAGGCAATTAATCGCTTATTCTTGCTGTCCACTAGAGGAGTGCCTTCCATTCCAGCTACCACCCGGTCAATAGCATCATTGATTTCGAGCATAGTAATGGCATCTTTGCGGCGGCGGGCAGTCAGGATTGCCGCTTCGTTGAGTAGGTTGGCTAAGTCAGCACCAGTAAACCCAGGGGTACGCTTAGCAACAGTTTCTAGACAAACCTCAGGGTCAATCTTTTTGTTGCGAGCGTGGACTTCCAGAATGTTATTCCTGCCTTTGTAGTCAGGGTAATCCACAATAACTTGTCTGTCAAAGCGTCCAGGACGTAATAGTGCAGCATCCAGCACATCTGGGCGATTAGTGGCAGCAATAATAATAATACCTGTGTTACCTTCAAACCCATCCATTTCGGTGAGTAATTGGTTAAGGGTTTGCTCCCGCTCATCGTTTCCACCGCCAATCCCTGCTCCCCGTTGCCGTCCTACCGCATCAATTTCATCAATGAAGACCAAGCAAGGGGCATTTTCTTTAGCTTTTCTGAACAAGTCACGGACACGGGAGGCACCAACGCCCACAAACATTTCCACGAATTCGGAACCAGAGATGCTAAAGAAAGGAACTCCTGCTTCACCAGCGATAGCTTTGGCTAAGAGAGTTTTACCAGTTCCTGGAGGACCGACTAGCAGCACACCTTTCGGGATGCGTGCTCCAACAGCAGTAAAGCGTTCTGGTTGTTTGAGGAATATGACGACTTCTTGCAATTCCTCTTTAGCTTCTTGAATACCTGCTACATCATCAAACAGAACCCCGGTTTTTGCTTCCATCTGAAACCGTGCTCGGGATTTGCCAAAGTTTAAGGCTTGACCAGAATTACTCGCAGAGCGTCGCAGGATCATCATCAAGCCTGCTAGTAACAACAGAAGCAAAAATAAGTTGGCAATTAGACCTAAAGCGGCTGAGTTATCCGGAGAGCGCCTAATTTCAGTGGGAACATTCCGTTGACGGAGTTCCTTGAGTAGCAAGGAGTTTTGATCAAACAAAGGAACTCGTTGAGGAGCTTCATTCTCCTTGGCCTCGTTTAGGCTAACTTTAGCAATATTAGTGGCTTCATCGATTTCTATTTTAGTGACTTCCCCATTTTTAACTTTCTTTAATAGCTCACTATAGGTTAGAGATTTCTCTTCTTTAAGCTGTGCTTGGGCTGGGGTACCCAGTATCACCCCTTGCCAAAGGAGCAAACTGGCAGCAATACGCCAGAATTTGACTAACTTGCGCTTTTCCTGGGGTTGCTGTAATCTAACCTCAGGATTTGCCAGCGGCTGTGGAGAGGTATTTACCTCTGCATTACCCATCCATGCTCTCATCCAGAAACGTTTCTTCATGGCTGTTTGCTCTTTGGTCTTGCCTTGACTCAACTCCTGGGTAAACCTAGTTAGGCTTCAATAGAATTCACGCCCTTGAGTTGAAATTTCTTTCACTTTCTAGTCTAGCTCCCTAAAATCCGGGTTTAGCTGTAAGAAACTCATATTAAGTCCGGTAGCAGCGGTAACCTGCTCTTGTCTAGATGGGGTTTCCAAACCTCACGCTGGTTTTTTTCGTGAATCACCCTCCTGTAGAGACCTTGTCTGGAACATCTCTACAAATGGTAACCATACAACTGGAAACGATATCACTAGTTGACCTTGTACTTTTGAGAGTCAACCATCAACCATCAACAATTAACAAAAATTTGATTAATTAAACCGAAGTCGATGTCTTTATTTCTTCTACCTGATCTGAGGGGGTTGGCGGAGCCTGGGGGATTTCCATTGGTACATCTTCCTGTTGGAGATCCTCTAGGGTAGTGACAAAATCTCTAATCCCTTGAAATTTTCCATAGACGGAAGCAAAGCGTACATAAGCCACTTCACTCTCCGAACGTAGGTAGCGCAAGACTAACTCGCCAATTTCGTGACTTATTACTTCCCGACCAAATCGCTGTTGCAATTCTGCTTCAATCTCATCAACCAATGCTTCTAGGCGTTTTTGGAGAATACCCGTTTTTTCACAAGCACGTATAATTCCCCGTAATAACTTGGAACGGTCAAATGATTCCCGCTTGCCATCCCGCTTGATCACAGTTATTGGCACAAATTCGATCCGCTCATATGTCGTGAAGCGATGTTTGCATCCCAAACACTCCCGACGTCGCCTCACACTTTTCCCTGCCTCAGTAGAACGAGACTCAAGAACGCGGCTCTCGGTGTGGTGACAAGAGGGGCATCGCATAAGATAATTTTTTTTCTTGCTGAGTGGACTGATTGGCGGCAGATATTTGGAACGCCCTAAGAGTCGATACGGTCAAAATAGCAATTACATGGAAGATGAGCCGATCTCCACCTGTCCACTTACCTATATCTTATAGGATAATGACAGGCTATTGCGGCTCAGAGCATCCACAGAACTGTTGAATTTCGATCTGAGTAAATCGAGGTAAACTACTTACCAATCTTAGGCGGTTCCCGAAAAGCAATGGCAAAAAATAGGGTGCCTAGGGCTAAGGTCAAGATTAAGATATAAGCAACTGATTCCATAGCTATAATTGTTGGTTATCTTCTCACTTACCAGTCTACCTTGCTAGAACCACAGAAATAGCAAAAAGGCAAAAGAAAATTTCTTTTCTTCTGCCTTTTGCTTTTAAGTCAAACTGTGATAAGAGATAGTTAACCTCTAGATAGGCTCTGTCCTACGGGTACTCTTATCACCAAGCTTCTGGAAGAAGCCCCACTCGACTTGCTCTTCCTCTAAGTCGGGATCGACACCAGCAAACACATCTCGATAAAGGGTGCGTGAGCCATGCCAGATGTGCCCAAAGAAGAACAACAGAGCAAAGACAGCATGACCAAAGGTGAACCAACCCCGAGTACTAGTGCGGAATACACCATCAGAGTTTAGGGTTTCGCGGTCAAATTGGAAGCCCTCACCCAGCTGAGCAGTACGAGCGTATTGCTTCACATCAAATGGGTCAGTAAAGGTTTGACCATCAAGAACTCCACCGTAGAAGCTAGCAGTGACACCAGCTTGCTCGAAACTATACCTAGATTCAGCCCGTCGGAAAGGTATGTCCGCACGAACTACACCATTAGCATCGGTCAAAATGATAGGGAAAGTTTCAAAGAAGTTCGGCATCCGACGAACGGTGAGCTCCCGACCTTCACTGTCTGTGAACACCGCATGACCTAGCCAACCTTCAGCAATGCCATCCCCTTGATCCATCGGACCTGTGCGGAACAAACCACCTTTGGCAGGAGAGTTGCCGATATAGTCATAGAATGCCAGCTTCTCTGGAATTGATGACCAAGCTTCTGACAAGCTAGCACCATCAGCCAATTCAGCTTGTACCCGTTGGTTAATTTCCTGTTGGAAATACCCCTGATCCCACTGATAGCGGGTTGGACCAAACAGCTCAATAGGGGTGGCAGCACTGCCGTACCACATGGTGCCTGCTACTACAAAGGCAGCAAAAAACACAGCCGCGATACTGCTGGAGAGTACCGTTTCGATATTCCCCATCCGTAGAGCTTTAAACAAGCGCTCTGGTGGTCGTACTGTTAAGTGGAATAAACCAGCAATAACCCCAACCACACCAGCAGCGATATGGTGAGCGACAATACCTCCAGGGTTATAGGGGTTAAAGCCTGCTGGTCCCCATTCTGGTGCGATCGCTTGAACACTACCAGTGAGACCATAAGCATCAGATACCCACATCCCAGGACCCCAAAGCCCAGTCAAGTGAAAGGCACCAAAGCCAAAGCAGAGTAAACCAGATAAGAACAGGTGAATACCAAAAATTTTTGGCAAATCGAGAGCTGGTTCGCCACTACGTGGGTCTCTGAACACATCTAAATCCCAGTAAACCCAGTGCCATACGGCAGCCAGGAACAATAAACCAGAAAGGATAATATGAGTTGCAGCGACACCTTCAAAAGACCATAAGCCAGCATTGGTTACGGTTTCACCAGTGATACTCCAGCCCCCCCAGGAATCAGTAACCCCTAGACGAGCCATAAAGGGCATGACGAACATCCCCTGACGCCACATCGGGTTAAGAACCGGGTCACTCGGATCAAAAATTGCCAATTCGTACAGGGCCATTGAACCAGCCCAGCCTGCCACCAGGGCTGTATGCATCAAGTGCACAGCTAGCAGACGTCCTGGATCATTCAGGACGACCGTGTGTACTCGGTACCAGGGTAGTCCCATTGACTACGCTCCTCCTAATATAGAGTTTTTACTTCGACGCTTCTTTTGATCAATATGTTAGAAATCGTCTTGAAATCTCCCCCGCTTCAAACAAAGGGGATTTTAAGAGTCACGTTGTTCGAGGGGTTAAAAACCTCATCTGACAACGCTTACGGTATGATTTCTTTAATTTGACACTGTTTGGAGAGCTTTCAAGCTCTCCGACCGACGTTGGTTAGGTGTGAACCTAACTGTATCGCTACTTTGGTAGCCGCCCTAGATTTTGCCATTGGCAACTTAGGTAGGACAAAGTATGTATGAAACTAAAGTTTGTTTAAAGAAGTGTAACTATTGTTAGAGCCGATTGCAAGCGAACGGTCATGTTCTCAGCTTAGGGTCGGAAGCGCTTAACCAGCTATATTGGGCAAATTTACCGTTTATTTGCTTAAATTAAAGCAATATAGCTGATAAACCCTACAAATTGTCAAATTCAGTCCGGTAGCCTCTTTAGAGATTAGCAATAGTCCCACAAAAATCAAAATGAAAAAGGCACAAGGATAGAACTTATGCCCAGTTGAGTTCAAACGATATTACCTACAGCACTTAAGAGCAGAGGGGGAAGAGGGGGCAGAGTCCGGAGTTGGGGAAAGCTGAGGCTCAAAGGGCTATTGATATGCAACTGATATGCAACTCGGTATTACGCTCCAATCCTATGGGTAGGGTTTTTTGATTAACTGCTAACCCGAGCTATAGCTTTGATCACAAATCGCAATCAAAAGTATTATTTCCTCATATTCCCTATCCTCACCTTCTTCTCCCTCTTCTTCCTTGTCCCCTGGTGCCTTTTCCCTGTATCAGTTAACCTTTGCCCGCTACCATGATTTCAGTATGTGTCATCGCTAAGCGCTCCAGAACTTGCTCAGCAGTGATCAAGCGTTTTAGGACAACTTGACCAATAGTTTTTGCTGACTCAGGTGAGGTGTCAGGCATGGGTTTGACTTCAAGCATAACCACAAGGTCTTCAACCTGATAGAGCCACAATTTTTCTCCTTGCTCTAGGATAGAAAGGTTCATTTGCTTAATTTCTGGCAGGCGTCGCCAAGCGTTTTCGTTCCAAAGACCTCCAAACTCCCAAACGCGCCCAACTACCCAGCCTTCCGATAAAAAGAAATATTTCACGTTGCTCTTCGCTAATCCTGCTCTATATTCCTATTTTCCACTCAAATTGAATTTTTCAGCTTAAATTGACGATTTAATTCAACTTTTATCGAACAACGGCAATTGGTTAATTTCAGGACTTACGCATCAAGCTTGTCTGTTAAGACTGAGTGTCAGGTGTAGTGGAGATTTATAGAAGTTGACAAAATGATCAGTATATGATTTATAGCAGTAAGGATTTTTAGTTGACCATAGTCTTTTGAGCTATAGCTGGTTACGGTATCAATTTATGGGTAAAATAATCGATAATTCAGATAAAAATAAGGATAATACAAGCCAATAAAATTCTTAGATAACCTGGCTATCTACAACCTATTGGATTGGTTATAGATAGACTATAATCTTCATCCGACAACCATTTAGTCCTCTCAAGAGGACTAAATGGTTGCGCTGGGATTTTCATCCCTGGCGGACTATTAGTAGTAGTACAAAATGTGATTTAAAATGGGCTGATATCAAATTGTCATTACTTAAATTATCATTGGTAAATTAACAAGTAATAAGTAATAAGTAAATATTTACTAATAACAAACTACTTTTGATTGAAATTTTGATTGTTCTAAATTAGATACTACTTCAGATAGCTCCTGGGGTTCGTCGATCAAAAAATCGGGTTGATATTGAGCTAGGACTTCTTTATAATTAAATCCCCAACTCACAGCAACTACTTTAATAGTATTTTTATTAGCTGCCTCAATATCCCTAGTTTCATCTCCCACATAGATCACATCAGCAGGATTTAAATTATGTTTTTTGAGGAATTTACGAATAACTTTCTCTTTTCCCAAGATAGGACTTCCTGAGTCAACAAAATCAAAAAGCTTGACCCAAGAATTATTTTCCAGGAAAAGGTTAACGTTATCTGCTGAGTTAGATGTCAATATCCCTAATTGGTAACCTTCAGATTTCAAATCATTTAAAACGTCTATTATTCCAGGAATAGGAGTTAAACTTTTAATATCTTCGCGCAATCCTTTTTGCACCTTTTTCAACAAAAACGGGATTTTAAACCTCGAAATACCCGATTGCTTAATAATTTCCCTAGAGCTTAAATGTCTAATTTGCTCCAATTTTTCAGTTGATGTGGGCTGATATCCAAATTCTTCCGCTAAGCTATTACTAATCTTGACAATGGCAGTAAGGGTATCAGCCAGAGTCCCATCAAAATCAAAAAGAATTACTTTTACACTCATTGAGCAATTAACAATTAACAATTTGCAATTCGCAATTCGCAATTCGCCACCGAAGTAATCAACGACTAGTCAGACTAGTCAACCGATTTTTGAGATGCATCAATATTAGCTTGGGCATTGCGCCGTAGCATATTTGGCTTAATACGCCGCAGCGCCGAAGCTGGAAACCTTCGACTCCACTCCTGATCAGATATAGTAGCTAATTCCGTGAGTCGAGGAGCCACATTCTCAGGGTAGGGCTGAAACTCTACCACATCAGTTTCTTTTGCAAAACGTTGGTTCCAGGGGCAAACATCTTGACAGATGTCACAACCAGCAACCCAGCCTTCTAAATGGGGTTTAATCGATTCCGGCAAGTTTGCAGCCCGATTCTCAATGGTATGATAGGCGATGCAGCGGTTGGCATCAACGACAAAGGGTTTGGTAATAGCACCCGTTGGACAGGCTTGAATACAGCGGGTACAGCTACCACAGTGTGAAGTGTGAGGGGTATCTGGGGTCAAGGCTAGGTTAGTCAACACTTCCCCTAAAAATACCCAACTGCCATACTCCCGCGTAATTACATTACCATTTTTAGCAATCCAACCAATACCTGAGCGCTGCGCCCAGACTTTATCTTGTACTGGCCCTGTATCAGCATAGTAACGCACCTGGATTTCTTTTGCTTGTGCTTGTAACCAAAAGATCAATTCCTTCAATTTTTTATGCATGACCTTGTGGTAATCTCTGCCCCAACCATAACGGGAAATTTTACCATACTCAGGGCTTTCGGGACGCTTGTGAGGGGTGTAGTAGTTGAGAGCAACACAAATTACTGACTCCACCTCTGGCATACAGGCACGAATATCTAAGCGTCGAGGATTTGCCATCCAAGCCATGTCTGCTTGATACCCTAACGCTAGCCAAGCGTTCAAGTTTTGCTCTGCTGAGTCATGATGATCAACATCCACAGCTGCAATTCCTACCTTATGAAAGCCCAGGGAGCGAGCTTTCTGTTTTACCTCAGTGCTAGTAACTGGTATATCCAAGCTATATTTACGAAATAACTCTACCTGTAGGGTGTGTTAATCACGCACCTTCACCCAACACCGTTCATCCAACACCTTTCATCCTTTCCCCAATCTCTACAATAACCACAGTAATGTTATCCCTACCGCCTTGGTTTTTAGCCGCTTCAACAAGCATAACCAGAGCCTGATCAATACTTGAACTCTCTTGGAGAGAGGAAGCAATCAATTCATCGGAAAGTTCTTCGGTAAGTCCATCGCTACAAAGCAAAAGGCGATCGCATAATTTAACCTCTATCGGATGGACATCAACTTTAGGTAAGTCCTTTCTGCCTAGACATTGAGACAGAACATGACGCCAGGGATGCATCCGAGCCTGTTTAGCTGTCAGTTCTCCCAACTTAACAGCTCTGGCTACCCAGGTGTGGTCTTCTGTAATCTTCTCTAACTTAGAATTCCGGAACCGATAGAGGCGAGAATCTCCTACATGAGAAAACCAACACTGATCTTGACGGAACATCACCACTACAGCAGTGGTTCCCATATCTGACCGTTCTGGATGAGTTTGCTGATCGTTGAGGATAGCCTGATTGGCTTGATAGATCCCTTGTTCTAGTAACTCATCAGAAGGGGTTTGAGAGTTCCAATCTTTCTTCAAATAAGTCTTAATCGCCTCAGTGGCAATTTTACTTGCCTCTTGTCCACCGGCATGACCACCCATACCGTCAGCAACAATAAAGAAGCGACCGTCCGGGTCCATGTAGTAGTGATCTTGGTTAACTGTACGTAGTAAGCCCGTATCTGTAATACCGGCGAAGAAACTTTTCATCACATCGGTTGTTTACTGGCTTGATGCTTTCTGCTCGTCCGTGAGCTTCAGTTTGATTTTGATGGATAGAAACATGATTATTATCGACCTGATTCAGGTTAATTCAGGAAATGTCCAAAGATGTCCGGATAAATGCCGAAATATCCAACGATTTAGCCTCCTAGTACTTGCTACTAAAGTGGATATATCGTGGGATAAGGAGTTATTACGACTTTACAACAACTACAACATCCGATCAAACCGGTCAAGCCGTCGGAGCAACCTAATTAAGGCGAATCCTAACACAGTTGCCACCAAAACGACTACCAAAGCTAGTAGGACATTACCATTTACAAATAAAATAGTAGCCGAAAGGGTGAAGGCACTGATTAATAAAGTATAGTTGGTTCCCAACTGAATACCACTCAGCCGTCGTAAAACCCGGTCTGATTCAATAGAGCGCACTCGAATGCGCAGGTCTCCTCTTTCTAATTTTTCAATAGTACTTTCAATGCGTTGGGGCAAACCTAATGCTGTACTACTCATCTGTGCGGCTTGGCGTCCCAGTTCATTAATAAAGCTATTGTTGTCGGGAGTGTTGCCGTTGGTCATAATCTCTAGTGCGAAGGGTTTTGCAACTTCCATAAAATTAAATTCGGGGTCTAAGCCTTTACCCACTCCTTCCAGTGTAGAAAAGGCTCGCATCACAAATGTGAACGTTGCTGGGAATCGAAAAGGCTGGCCATAGGCAATTTCGTAGAGGTCATCGCTGATGTTAGTGATCGATTGATCCTCAAAGGGCTTATCCATGAAATTATCCAGCATATACTGAACTGAGCGCCTTACCGGTCCCATATCACTCACTGGTGAGAGCGCACCCAGTTCAATTAGGGAAGTCACCACTCGGTCGCCGTCTTTTTGGGCAATGCCAAACAGGGTTTCCATAAGTTGCTCGCGCACATTGGCCTTAATCTGCCCCATCATGCCAAAGTCGTAAAATATCAGGGAACCCTGATGACTAACCGCAATATTTCCCGGATGGGGGTCAGCATGGAAGAAGCCATCATTTAGCAACTGCTGTAGGTAAGCTTCTGCTCCCAGACGAGCGATTAATTTGCGGTCTAGACCAGCTGCTTCTAGAGCTTCGTAACTACTAATCTTAATCCCTGGTAAAAACTCTAGGGTCAAAACTCGTGATGAGGTATAGCGCCAGTAGACACGGGGTACCTTCACCCAGTCATACTTACGGAAGTTGCGCCGAAACGTATCTGCATTTCGGCCTTCATTAAGATAATCAATTTCTTCCCAAAGAATACGACAGCACTCCTCATAAATCCCGCTCCAGTCCCGACCACGCCCCCAGTCTGGATGGTTTTGAAAGTAATAGGCGATCCCCTTGAGAATTTGTAAATCAATGGTAAACAGTTTTTTTAATCCTGGTCTTTGGATCTTAATCGCTACCTCTTCACCACTGCGAAGTTGAGCTTTGTGAACTTGCCCTAAGCTAGCCGCCGCCAGAGGAATTGGGTCAAAAGCACTGAACAGTTCCTTGATGGGCTTGCCTAAATCTTCCTGGATTATCTGCTCAACTTGCTCGTAACTAAAGGCAGGAACCCGGTCTTGTAGTTTGCTCAGTTCTTCTACATACTCACTGGGGAATATATCAGCACGGGTGGAGAATAACTGTCCAACTTTGATAAACGTTGGTCCTAGATCTAAGAATGTATCTCGAATCCAGATAGCTTGTGTTTTCCGTCTATATGCGTGCTTTTGCTCTGTATATCCTCCCCGATAACTCCAAGGTTTACCATCAAGCCACAACCCAGTGATGAGGGTCAAAACAAAACGCCAAATATCAAGAAAACGCCTTTGACGGGAGTAATTTTCTTGATTCCACCGATAAGCTTTTTCGCTGTATGGCTTACCTATAGAACTTTGCCTAGACACATTGCGTTCCTGATTTAGTGTAAGGTTAATAGAGTTTTGAGAAAGAGCAGACACTCGGATTTATCTGTAAGGTTTTTATCAGATTAATAGGAGGTTATTAAAAAAATATTATTAAAAAGTATCGAAACTAGTCCCTTTTGTATATACTCCAGGGTAGTAACGATAAATCTGATCAAGATTGCTTGCGATAGTTTTTTAATTCCGTACGCAAGCTGGCAATTTCTGCTCGCAGCTCATCAATCATGGCTTGCAAATCAGCTGGCTTTGATCCTGTTTTCCCTTTGTTACTAGCTGTGTTACTAGCTGTGTTACTACTAGTAGAATCAGCTTCTGCTCCGGCATCGCGATTGGCACTTTCTATTACCTGCTCGGTAAAGTGCCGCAGTCGCTCACGCTGCTCAGCGTCAAACTTGCCTAACTCACTCAGGGCATTGGTCAGAGCATCCTCGAGCTGCCGATTAATGGCTTGAGCTGCAGCCCTACCCAGAAAAAAGGCATGAATTACAGAGTTACTCATTGATAAGTTTCTTTAGCTTACGTTACAAATTATAACGTACTTGCCCAAAATTATGAGTGAATTCAAATCTAGTTACTTGTCTCGTATATCCTCAGTTTTTCACATCTACCATGTGCTTTCAATTTAAAAAAATTTCATTATATCACTTTATGTATTTAAATCTCACAGGACTTAGGCACTAACTTTTTATTCGTAGCCCTACTACTGATTAAGCGCGTTTGGTGGCGAGTTCGGGGTCAGTCCTGTGTAAGTATGAATATTAATAAAGCACCTTGATGATGTTGAAGGTGTTTCAGAGTTGGGGTTCTGACAAAGGCCAATTGCTGCGAGGAGGGAAGGATTGATCGGTGTGGAAGATGGTAGAACCAGGTTCTTTTTGAGAGTTAATTCGCAGTGCGAAACCAAATCCTAATCCGGCTGAGGCCGCAAGGGCACCAGTCATCAGTAGGGCTTTCAGTGGAAATCCAGCTTTGGTAGTTTTGAGTTTTGAGGTTTGAGTTTTGAGCTTGGCGTGGACAGTTTTGAGAACAGCTAAGGTCTGAGTGCTCAGTTTTGAAGGATTAGTACTCAGTTGTGAAGGATTAGTACTCAGTTGTGAAGGATTAGTCCTAATATTTGATGTCTTAATGCTCAGTTTCGAAGGATTAGTGTTCAGTTTCGAGGTCGTCTGAGTCCTCAGTTTTGGGGCAATTAATGACTTTTGCTGAGGACTCAGCACTTTCAACTGAGAACTGCTTTGAGGAACTTTTTCCTGAGTTGGCAGCAGCGATAACCAAGCTTCTACGGTTTGAGGACGTTGATTGGTGACCATGTGCAAGCCACGCCAAACTGCTTGTTTAACTACTGGAGTTAGGTTTTGTGGACATGGTGGTAAGTCCGGCAGGAAAAGAATATAGAAACCTTCCTGGGCATGCAATACTTCCCTGACTGGTGCAGGTAAAGGTGGGGTTCCAGTAAGCAAGCAGTAAAAGGTTGCGGTTAAGGAATAAACATCGGTTGCCTGGGAAAGTTGCCCTTTAGAAACGTACTGTTCGGGGGCACTATACCCAGCAGCAATTAAACTGGCGTGGGTTTGCCTGACTCCTAGGGTGAGTTGACTAGTAATACCAAACTCACATAGCACTAGTTTATCGGTATCTTGACGCAGAATGATATTTTCCGGTCTAACATCTAGATGCAGCAAACCCTTTTGATGTAATATGCTCAGGGCATCGCCAATTTGACGAATGTATGTAATAGCTTGGGCTTCTGGAACCAAATTGGCTTGGATGAGTTCAGCTAGGGTCTGCCCTGGAATATATTCCATGACTAGGTAAGGCCGTCCTGCAGCTTCAAAGGATTCGATTACCCTGACTAAATGCTGATGCTGACAGCCGCTCAAGAGCCTACCAAGGGCAATAAATTGCCGCTTGAACTGGTCACCATGAGGATGGTGGCACAGATTGTCGCTGAGGGTTTTGATCACGACAGTTTGACCAGACTCAGCGTTGATGGCTAGGTAGGTGATGCTAAATACACCTTTACCTAGCTGGCTATGAATCACATATTTGCCGTTGTGCAAGACTGTGCCTGCCTTTAAGTCCATGAAAGTTCAGTTCAACTCCCACCTATGCTAACCTTAAGTGGTACAGAATGGTTGACACTACCTAGGTTTCGTTCCTTGCTTTCTAACAATCAAACATCAAGGAAAAACCAGGATAACTATTACCTAAATTATTCAGCTTAATTATTCTGTAGCAGGACTTGTTAATCAGGATCAAACATTACCAAGGGTTGCCAATTAGGGTAAAAGCGCTCCAATAGTAGGGATGTCGTAACTCCACATCTGCCAACTTGGCTAACCCTGGTGGTAAAGGAAAACTGCCCTGATCCGTTACCAACTGCCCTCCCTCCAGACGGACTGTACCCCTGAGCAAATTTAACTGAGCTTTCCGTATAGCCTCGGCTTTCACTGGGACTTGCTGTAATTTTTCGTAAAACGTTGTCATTAGCCCCAGGGTACCCTCATCGCTGACATACCAGAGACTTCCCAATGCGGACTTGACCCCCGCTAGCACTGCTAGACCGGCAAATCCTAATTCGGCTTGCTCGTCTCCTAAGGCAGTACGACAGGCACTTAAGACCAACAACTCTACCTTAGGCTTATTTAAGCCTAGTTTATGCAGCTGGTTAAGTTGCAGTTTGGTATCCCACAGCTGGATGTAGGAATTACTCGGCTTACCGGCTAGGAATTCACTATGGGTAGCCAAATGAACGATGCCAAAGGGTTGTGAGGCACGAGCTTTTCTCAAATTTGCTACAGTGAACGCTTCGTTAAGTAATGCCTTTCCTGACCACAGTTTTTCTGTAACCATCGATAACTCTACAGGAACGGCTGGTAATGGGTTTTTGTTCTTAAAGTGGGATGCTCCCATGGCCAAGACTTGAAATTGCCTAATGTCTACATAGTTCATGTTGGTTAATGATAGAGTTGGCATTAAACCAAGGCTATATCGTTCTACAAGAAACCCAGTGCCATCATGGAGTGCTGCCATGGGTAAGGAGCGCAAACCAACGTCCATGATAAAGGCAAGATTATTTATTTTTTGGGCTTTTAGCTCCTGCTCTACCGGAGCAATCAACCAACGATACAACTGCTGAGCCAACGGTAGGTAGACATTTGCACTTTCGAGATTGGCGATACTCTTATGAAATGCCCGAGCAACATAAAGAACTTGCGATCGCGTTGCTCCCTGTACCTGTTTTCGAATTACTGTTCCCGAAGCCGTAACGACTAGTAATTCGAGCTGTGTATTGAGATTTTCTTCCCAGTGCCACCCCGTATTTTTACGATTTTTAGTTGTCTCTCGTTCCAGTTTTGTTGACGTCAATTTCTTGGAATTAACTGGATTAATCTTAGTAGTTTCAGATTTAACTTCCGGTTTAAAGAACAGGTAAATTAGGGCAGGTTTGAGTCCAGTAATATTTTCAATTTTGCCCAGGTGAGCTTGGGCTTCTGACCGGGTAACTATAGGAATGTTGCTAATGCCTAGATGTTTTTCAAAGGCATAGGTGAAGCCTTCCTCAAGTTGTTTAATCTCAGCTTCAGCTTCTAGTCTAGAGTTAGAGGATTTACTGGTAACTAGCTGTGCTTCCGATTGTGCCGGTGATTGACTACTATTAGTATTAGTAATCTCTGCTTCTAGG